>CAYPTV010000271.1:0-4915 GCA_964413505.1 uncultured Bifidobacteriaceae bacterium
GTCGTGATGGGCGACGCCATGTTGGGGCTGGTGCATCCGAGCAAGATTTATAACATCCTGACGGTGGGCGCGCCGGTGATATACATCGGGCCGGACCCAAGCCATGTCACGGAAATTCTCGCGGGAATGAAGCCGCGTCATCCGTGGATTGGCGTCCGGCATGGTGCAGCCGGCGAACTGGCAAAACAGATCCCGCAATTGCGCCGGGAAAGCGCCGGCCATGAACGCCGGACGCTGGCCGTGGTTGAAGCTGATTTTTCACAGGCGGCTTTGTTGCCGCGTTTGGCGGGCCTGGTTGAATCGCCGGGCGGCAAAATGTGAGGCGACGACCGGATCAATTTTTTGAACACACGCTTTGCCTATGTTTGGTGATTTGGACAAATACATCGTGGTTTTTCTGACCGGGCTGGTCGTGACGTATCTGCTCACGCCGGTGGTGCGGAGCATGGCCGTCAAGTTTGGCGTGGTTGACATGCCGGACGCGCGGCGTCCGCACAAACGCCTGACCGCGCGCGGCGGTGGAGTGGCGGTGGTTTTGGGAGTTCACGCGGCGTGTCTGGTGGCGGTTTTGTTTCCCGGACCCAAGCTGGCGGGTGCGCTGGATTTGATGTGGTGGCAGAAATTCGCCCTGGCGTCGCTTGTCTTGCTGGTGGTCGGGGTGATTGATGATGTCCGCGGGATGAGGCCGTTGATCAAGCTCGGCGGACAGGTGGCTGCCGCATTGATCATGTGGTTTTCAGGAACCCGGTTCGGCCTGCTGCTGGGATACAATCTCCCGGCACCCTTGGATTGCGCGCTCGTCGTGATCTGGCTGGTCGCAATCATCAATGCTTTCAATCTGATTGACGGCCTGGACGGGCTGGCATCCGGTTTGGCGATCATCTCCGCCGTGGGACTGTGCGGCATTTTGCTGATGCAGCAAATTCCGGGGGAGGTGTTGCTGCTGTTCGGCTTCATCGGCGCGTGCCTCGGTTTTTTGCGGTATAATTTCAATCCGGCCAGCATTTTCCTGGGCGATACCGGCAGCATGTTCCTGGGATTCACGCTGGGAGTGGTTTCGTTGCAGACGTTCAACAAGAACACGTTTCTGATATCCATGGCCATTCCGATCATGGTTCTGGGTGTGCCGATTTATGACGCGCTGCTGGCGATCTGGCGTCGCTCGGTGCGCTCATGGGTGAGCGGCAAAAATGGCGGAACCAAACGCGGCATCATGCAGCCGGACGTGGAGCATCTGCACCATCGTCTGAGCCAGTCCGGCTTGAGCACCAAGCGCGTGGCGACGTTCCTGTATGTGCTCAACGGCGGCCTGGTGGTCTTTGGCCTGGCCATCATGCTTTTTCAGTCGCACGCAGCGGGGATTTTTTTGATCGCGCTGCTCGCCGGCGTGTATGTGCTGATGCGGCAGCTTGCGGTGATCGAGTTGCGCGAGACCGGCAGCGCGATATTGACGGGCTTGCGCCGTCCCACGCACTCGACGTTCAAGGCGCTGGCTTATCCGGCATGGGACATGATCTGGCTGGCGGGTTCGCTGGCCTTGATCATGTGGGCTGTCGAGGGGCAGCGGGTGGATTTCTGGCATACTTGGTTTGTGGATTTGCCGATCTGGGTGACGCCCACTTTCTCGCTGCTGGCGCTTTCGCGCACCTATGTGACCTATTGGCCGCGGGCACGGCTGCGGGATGTGTTGATGGTTCTGTTCTGGTTGCAGACGGGAATTATTTTCAGCCTGGGGCTGGCCTTGATCATTGACCCGGCATCGGGTTCAACGTGGCTTCTGCGGGCGGTTTTGGTTGCGGGAATAAGCCATCCTGTCATCGTGACATCCAGATTGATTGACCGGTGCATCGAGGAGCTTGTATTATGGCTGAAGCGTCAGGGCGACGCTGCCGGTGAACCGGAAAGGGTGGTGCTTTACGGGGCGGGGGTTCGCGCGCAGTTGTTTTTGAAGGACCGCGCGATGACGATCTCCAAAAAACCGGATGGACGACAGATACTGGGATTTGTTGATGATGAAAAGGGGTTGCATTTCCAGTGGGTTTATGGGTTTCTTGTGCTGGGCGGTCTGAAGGAACTCCCGTTGTTGATCGAGCGGCAAAGAGTCAGCCGCGTCATCATCGTTTCAAATCTGCTGCCGGAAAGCCGGGCCGCCATCCGGGAAATCGCGGCCCGGAACGGAATAAAATTGAGCGAATGGCAGCCCGAGGAGCATGGGGTGGTTTTGTCGGCAACCTGAGGCTGCACAAACATTTTTGAAAATAAGTTCACCGGAAAAGTATGCGTAAAACAATCATCGTTCTTTCGTGCTGTGTCGGCCTGCTGCTGCTGGGCTATTCGGCCTATCGCGGCTACGAGGTGTGGAAGCAAAGCCACGGGATGGCCATGGCGAGGGAGTATTTTGCCAAAGGGGACGCGCGCAACACCATCATCTCGCTGCAGGCGGTGCTCCATGCCAATCCCCGCAACATCGAAGCCTGCCGCATGATCGCAGGACTGACCGAGGCGGTGCGCGATCAGCGCGCATTGGTGTGGCGCCAGCGCGTTCTGGAACTCAATCCCAGGTCATTTGAGGATCGCATGGCACTCGTGCAGTCGGCCATTATTTTTCAGGACTATCCACTGGCCACAAACACCCTGGCGGGCGTGACCGGTGCCGACAAAAATACCGCCACATATAATTACATCGCCGGCAACGTGTCCCTGGTGGAGGGACAGCTCGATGACGCCGAGGCGCACTTCAGCGAGGCGATCCGGCTTGACCCGTCAAATCCGGTTCCGCAGATGAATCTGGCGGTCGTGCGCCTTCACAGGACCAACCCCCTAGACATGGCCGAGGCGCGCATCGCCTTGCAACGGGTCATCATGACCACGACCAACGCCGCCCTTGCCAGCCAGGCCCGCCGCGAGCTGATCAATGATGCGATGCATTTCAACAACAACGCGACGGCCCTGGCACTTTCAAAGGAACTCGTCAATCAATCCAATTCAGTCTTCGATGACAAGCTGCTGCGGCTTTTTGTCCTGTGGAAGATAAACAGCAATGAATTCAAGCCCGCGCTTGCCATGTGTCAGCGCGAGGCGTCAACCAACCCCCCGGAACTTTTCGACCTGGCCATCTGGCAGATGAAACAAATTTCAACCAACTCGGCGCTGGGCTGGCTGCAAAGCCTGCCAACCGAGACCCGGACAAACCAGCCGGCTTGTTTGCTGATCGCGCAATGCCAGTTGGGGCTGGGCAACTGGACCGCGTTGCAGTCCTCGTTGCAGCCGCAAAACTGGAATGAACTGGAATTCATGCGTCATGCGTTCCTCGCCCGCGCCCTGCGCGAGCAGGGGCTGACGGAAGCCTCGGCCGCCGAATGGGGCGTGGCGCTGAAATCCGCCAGCGATTCCAAAGGCACCACGATTGCTCTTTTCCGGCTCGCGGCGCAATGGCGATGGAACACCGAGGCCGAACAGATTTTATGGACCATTGTGGAAAAATATCCGGAGCAAAAATGGGCGACCGCCACCTTGTCCCAGCATTTGATGGCCGGGCAGCGCACCCGTTCGCTGATGGAGCTGTTCGACATCATGTTCAAACGGAATCCGGACGACTTGGACACCAAAAACGACCTGGCCATGACCGCCATGCTGCTGGGGGAACAGGAGCTTGACCCCTACGATCTGGCGCGGGAGGTGTATGAAAAAAATCCAACCAATTCATCCTTCGCCTCCACCTACGCCTTTTCGTTGTATCTGCAACAAAAATATCCCGACGCGCTCAAGGTCATGCAGCAATTGACCCCAAAGGATCTTCAGGACCCGTCGGTTGACGGTTATTACGGCCTTATTTTGAAGGCCAACGGCAACAATGCGCAGGCCAGATCCTTTTTGGACCGCTCTTCGAGAGGGCAATTGTTGCCCGAAGAGCAGGTTCTCTTCACCCAGGCCAAGGCGGGGCTGTGATTTTTCGCCCCCCAATTAATTTGAAGTCTTATGGCGGCTTCAATAAAACAAACTGCAGCCGTGATTTGCCGGCGCGCCTGAAAAGTTCCGCGAGGTTTTGGACTGCGCCAGCCCCCTGCCGCCATTGCGTCGCCAGTCCTGCCGGGTGAAAAGCGGCAGCGGGCTGCCGCACTCCAGGACGCAGGCGCCCCAGCCCGTCAACCCAATCCAGCTTGCCGTCCACGGCCTTATTGAAACGGCTCCAACCTCCAGATTGCAAACCGATCCAGGCCGGTCTTTTGACCGGCCTGGATGGTTTTTGGAACCGGATAATTTGAACTCATTGCCCGACCAATTCCACACGCGGTGTCCTGCGAGGTTTGAAGTTTGAGCCGGGCCGCGTTCGCTGCTACGTTTGCGCGGTGAAAATTTCCATTGTCGTCCCGGCCTTCAACGAGGAACGGCTGATCGGCGCATCCCTCGCGCAAATCAAGTCGGCGGCGGGCGCATTTTCCAAAATCGGCTGGGAAACCGAACTGATCGTCTGCGACAACAATTCCACCGACCGCACGGCGGAGATCGCACGCGCGGCGGGCGCGCGTGTGGTGTTCGAACCCGTCAACCAGATTGCCCGCGCCAGAAATACCGGCGCGGCGGTCGCCACCGGCGGCTGGCTGATTTTTGTGGACGCCGACTCGCATCCCAGCATGGAGCTGTTTGCCGATGTCGCGGAGCAGATTGTTTCCGGCAAATGCCTCGCAGGCGGCGCAACCGTCCAGATGGACGAAACCAAGTTCGCCCTGCGCGTCGTCATCGCGCTGTGGAACTGGACGAGCCGGTTGAAGAAATGGATGTCTGGCGCGTTTATTTTTGTCGAGACGGCGGCGTTCAGGCAGATTGGCGGTTTTAGCCATGAACTGTTTGCCACGGAGGAGATAGACTTGAGCCAGCGGTTGAAAAAGCTCGCGCGCGGGCAGGGCAGGTCGGT
>CAYPTV010000272.1:0-4868 GCA_964413505.1 uncultured Bifidobacteriaceae bacterium
ATTTGGACGAGCCGCCGTGTGTCACACTGTCATTTTCGCAGACTTCGCTTCAGCCGTCAAATGCGCACAAAAGGTCCGGCCCGCGCGCTTTCCGCTTTCCGCCTTCCGCTTTCCGCTTTAACTTCATTGCGTGTCCGTCAAACTCACCATCCTCGGCAGCGGCTCCTCCGGCAATTGCGCCTACATCGAGACGCCCGAAGCCCGCATCCTCGTGGACGCCGGCTTTTCCCCGCGCCAGATCCGCACCCGCCTCGCCTCAATTGGCCGCACGCCGGAAAATCTCACCGCCATCCTCATCACCCACGAACACAGCGATCATATTGCCGGGCTGCTCGGCATTGCCGACAAATATCACATCCCCGTCTATTGCAACCGCGACACGCAGGACGCCACCATCTGGACGTTCAAAAACAAATGGAGCAAGAAGACCAATCTTGGCCTCGAAGCCGCTGACACCTTCAAATCCAAGATCAACTGGCAGTTGTTCACCACCGGCGCGGGCTTTGAGATTGCCGACGTTCTCATCGAAACCTTTTCCATCCCGCACGATGCGCAGGACCCCGTCGGATTTCTGTTGCGCACCGCGAGTGGCAACATCGGCTTTGCCACCGACCTCGGCCACACCACCAAGCTCGTGCTCGACCGCATCCGCCACGCGAACGTCCTCGTCCTCGAATCCAACCACGACGTGAAGATGCTGCAGGAATGTCCGCGCCGCGCGTGGCCGCTCAAGCAGCGCATCCTCGGCCGCCACGGCCATCTCTCCAACGTGGCCGCCGCCGAAGCCGCCGCTCAAATCATGTCCGCCGGGCTGCGCCACCTTTACCTCGCGCACCTGAGCCGCGAATGCAACAAGCCCGAACTCGCGCAACACGTCATGGCCGAGCAGCTTCATCACATCGGCGCGACACACGTCCGGCTCCAGCTCGCCGCGCAGGATGTGCCGTGTGAAACTTTGGAGCTTTAAGAAAAATTGAAATTAATTTTGGGGCGTGTAATCACCAATGAAGGCGCAAACGTGATGGGCAAGTTATAGCCATCGCGCCACCCAAAGCCAAAGCTCCAGTGGGCTGGAGCACTCCAAGACGCTGCGCGCCCATAAACCGGCATTTTGAACGCGGAGCGTCTTGGACTGCGGCGGCCCTCCGCCGCTTTTCCCCCGTCATCGCCAAAAACCCACGTTCCGCCGGCTCGGCATCGCCTCAAAACCACCCCTGAAACGGCTTTTTATCTGCAAACCGTTGATTTTGTGCTTGTTGAACAGGAATCGGCAGACAAAACGCAGTCTCCGGCAGCCGCCGGCTAAGCTCCCGCGACGTTCGCGGGAGCTTCGGCGACGTTCGCGGGAGCTTCGGCAACCGTCGCGGGAGCTTCGGCAATCGTCGCGGGAGCTTCGGCAATCGTCGCGGGAGCTTCGGCAATCGTCGCGGGAGCTTAGGGAACTGTCGCCGGAGCTTAGGGAATCGTTCCCGAAGGTTAGGAAATCGTCGCCGAAGGTTCCAAAACCCCTCCCGGAAGCCGGTGGAATGGTCTTTGAGGCCAAAAATCCGTTCCGAGGGCATTTGCCACCCTCCCCGCCCTGTTTCCGCACCGTCCCGTGGAATTTGTGTCGTGGCATGGTTTGGGAGCACAGCCGCCCCGGCTGTGGTCCGGCACGCCCTCGTGCCGGACTCTTCAAACCATTCACCCCGACGTTGATGCCTCACCGCAGATGCCGACGACGAGGGCGTCGCCGGTTGCACCCGGGGCGGGCGCGCTCCACAAACCACGCAACTGCGGAATTTTCTGCTTTGCGATTCCGCGCCGTCGCGCAAAATGATTGAAATGTTCCGCATCGAAAAAGTTTCGTCGTTCGACCAGCCCGAACTCGCGCCGTATCGCACCATGCGCCGGTCGGCGGAGCATGAGTCGCAGGGCATCTTCGTGGCCGAGGGGTTGAAGGTCGTGCGCCGGATGCTGGAAAGCCATTTCACCGTCGTCTCCGTCGTCTTCTCCGAGGAGCATCTGGAACAGTTCCGCCCGCTGCTCGATGCGCGCACGGAGGACATCGCGGTCTATCTCGCGGAACGGCGGTTTCTGGTGACGCTCACCGGCTTCTCGCTCTTTCAAGGCGTCCTCGGCGTGGGCAGGATTCCCCCGCCCGCCTCGCTCGACGATATTCTGGCGCGCATTCAGGGGCCGAAATTGCTCGTGGCGATTGATGCGCTGTCCAACGCGGAAAATCTCGGCGCCATCATCCGCAACTGCGCGGCCTTCGACGCGCACGCGCTGATCGTGGGCGAGACGAGCAGCAGCCCGTTCCTGCGCCGCGCGGTGCGCAATTCCATGGGCACGATTTTCCAACTGCCGGTGGTGGAATTGAAACAGCGGAGCGCGCCGAACGAATCCCAGGGCGAGCTGCGCCGCCGCGAAACCCCGCCCGCCGAACCGAATCCGACGCTGGCGGAAATGTTGCGCGGATTGCGGGCGCGCGGCATCCGGTGCATCGCCGCGCATCCGCGCGCGGACGGCCAGACGCTGGCGCAGGCGGATTTCACCGGCGATTGCTGCCTCGTCTTCGGCAGCGAAGGCGACGGGATTTCAGAAGCCGTGCTGGACAGTTGCGACGAGGCCGTGGCGATTCCCATGCCGCCGACGATTGATTCGCTGAACGTCGGCGCGGCGGCGGCGGTTTTTCTTTACGAGGTGCAGCGGCAGAGGAAAAAGACTTGAACCACCAAGACACAAAGGCACAAACTCCGCCACCAACAAACGCTTCAAAGTTTATGAATCAGAAACAACTGGCGAATGTCCTCGTTAAAATCCTCGGCCTGTCTTTTTGTGTAGAAGGCATAATACGCGCCGTATATGTAATCATCAGTCTTATCAACACAACGATCCAATCCAGAGGCAATTCGGCAGGAATACAATTTATTTGGGCGGACAGTGCAGTGTCAGCCTTGGTTTCTGTGGCCATTGGAGTTTTCTTCATCATCCGCAGCCGCTGGCTTGTTGAGAAATTATTCAAGAACGAAGAAGAATAGCCGATTGTCCGGCCAATTGTTCAGCGGGCAACTGTTTCCAACACTACTTCAACCTTCAGCTTGTTCTCGGTCCGGTTTAATTTCGTGAACAGTCCGCGCCAGAAGCCGATGCCATAAAGGATGTGCGTGAGGACGATGAACGGGATTGTTTGCAGGCTTCGCACAAATCCACCGCGCGGAACCAGCGTCACCAGTTGCGCCAGAACCGCCACCACATAAATCCCCATCGCCGCGAGGCTGATTTTCCCGATGACCGGCACCATCACCAGCAGCGGAAATGCGACAAGAAAAACGCAGAACAGCGGCGGCACGAAATTCAGCACCGAGCCGGAAGTGGGATGGACGCGGACCTGCTCGGCCCGGCCACGCCCGTAGGTCATGAGCATTTTCGCGAACGCCTTGATGGTGCGCCTCGGGCGGCGATAAATAAACAGGTCTGGATCGTAAAGCAGCCGTCCGCCGCGCGTCTGGATGTCGTCCATGAGCGCGTTTTCCTCATTGGGATAAAGAGCCTCGTTGAAACCGCCGCATTCCTGCATCGTGGCGCGGCGCGCGACGAGATTGCACAGGATCAATTCCTTCTCGCCCGAATCGCGCAGTTTGCCGACGGGCGTGTAGCGCGCGCGGCTCGGTCCGAAGGCGATCCAGTTGCCCAGCGTCAGCGCAAAAATTTGTTCCAGCGCGGGCGCGTCGGGCGGACAAACATTCGGCCCGCCGACGACCTTCACCTTGTCATCGGCAAAATGCGCGACGGCGCGGCGCAAACTTTCCGGCAGCGCGACCGAATCGTCATCGAGGAAAAAAACCAGTTCCCCGCGCGCCGCGCGCAAGGCGGTGTTGCGCTGGACGGAGGGCTGTTTGCCGCGCGCGACGATTATTTCAATAAGATCCGACGGGTAATCCAGTTCACGAGCCGCCGCGACGGCCTTGATTTCGGCCTGGTCTGGGCGCGCGGCAATGATGACGGTTACGCTCGGCAAACGGTTGTTCACAGCACAAGGCTAGGGTCGGAAGCGCAAGGTTCAAAGTTCAAAGTTTGTTTTGAACGTCTATTTTGCGCCGGGGAACCGGAAAAACATTTTGACAAGTGCGCGGGGTTATTTAGATTGGCGCACTCTGGTTGGGGTCGTAGCTCAGTTGGTAGAGCACCACAATGGCATTGTGGGGGTCGCAGGTTCGAACCCTGTCGGCTCCACCAGCCTTCGCTTTGAGCGAAGTGAACAGTCAAAGCCGCCGGTCAAACCTCTTTCGTCAATGCCACGCCGAGTTTGAGAAGCTTGTGGGCATCGGCATCCGTCTTCGCCTCGGCGTAAATCCGCAGGATCGGCTCCGTGCCGGAACCGCGCAGCATCAGCCACGAGGAATCTTCCGCGACAAATTTCACGCCGTCGAACGTCTTCATTCCGGCCAGCGGCGAGCGCAACAATCTGGCCGGCGGATTTTTCGCCAGGAACTCCATGAGCGCGGCGCGTTTCTCCAGCGGGAAGTGCGTGTCAATCCGCCGGTAACGGTGCGGGCCGAATTGTTTCTCCAGCTTGGCCAGCATTTTGTTGACGGAGATTTTTTCCGTGGCGAGCAGTTCCAAGAGCATCAGCCCGGCGGCGATGCCGTCGCGTTCGGGGATGTGATTCGGAAAACCGATGCCGCCGCTTTCTTCCGCGCCGAGCAGGACGCCGCCCTTGAGCATCTCCGCGCAAATGTATTTGAAGCCGACGCCGGTCTCGACGAGCGGCAGATTGAAGGCGGCGCACATCTTGTCCACCATCGAGGTCGTCGTGAGCGCCTTCACAACGCGACCGGTCTGTTTGCGGTTGATGAAGAAATGGTGGAGCAACAGGCAGATGA
>CAYPTV010000273.1:0-4844 GCA_964413505.1 uncultured Bifidobacteriaceae bacterium
CGGAAAATTCGTCTGCGGAAACACCGACGACGGCATCCGCAGCGCGCAAAAAATTCCCGCGAGGCACAGTGCCGCCGCGATGAACGTGATGGACAACGCGTGCCTGGTGGCGAACCGGCCCAAAGGCGAAGTGGCGTCAGGCTTCATTTGGCGTCAGGCGAATTGGTGGACGTTTCGGCACCTGAAGAATTTTGGACGCTGATTTTTGTTTTTTCCGGCAGGCCGTAAGCGCCGACGGTCACTACCACATCGCCCTCTTTAATTTCCGGCGCAGAAATTTCGACCAGACCATTTTCGCGCAAACCGGTTTGCACGGGCATTTGTGTTTCTTCATCGCCTTTGACCAGCGCGATGACGCTTTTGCCATTTTCATCCGTCACCACGCTTTCGACCGGCACAGCGAGGCAATTCGTGTGAACCGCCGTCACGACGCGCAGCGAAACAAATTGTCCGGGGCGCAATCCGCTGTCCTTCGGCAGCAGCGCGCGGACCAAAACCGTGTCGTTGTCCTTGTTCACGCTTGGACTGACAAACAAAATACCCGTCGTCACCGGCGGCTCGCTCAAAATTTCGAGCGCCTCGCCGGATTTCAAATCCTTCGCCTCCGCCGACGGAATTTCCGCGCTCACCGCCAGCCGGCTCAAATCCATGACTTCCGCGACAACCGTCGTCAAATCCACCGCCTGGCCCGGCTTGACGTTGACGCGCGCGACCGTGCCTGACAATGGCGCGGTGACAAGCGACAGATTCAGTTGCGCCTCGACATCCTGCAAATTTTTCAGCGAAGTGTTCTGTTGCGCGTATAATTTTTTCTGCCGCTCCACCTCTGCCCGTAACGCCGCCGAACTTAAATCCACCAGCACTTCGCCATTCGTCACCGATTGTCCCTCGACGACATTTACTTTCGCCACGATACCGGCGGACGGCGCGGAAAGTTGCGCGCTCGCGGCAGGCTGGCCGGGAGTTGCGGGCGCGGGTTCAATCGTGCCGAAACCCTGGACGTAGCCGTGCAGCGTCGCGGAAGTGATTTTGCCAACTTGCACGGAAACTTCCGTGGCAACTTTTTCTTCCGTGGCCGGCGCGTCATCGGCGTCGGCCAAAACGCGGATCGCGCCGGTCAAAATGATTCCGCCGCAAATGGCGGCCAGCGTTAAAATTATTTTTTTACGGTTCATGTTTTGAAATGATTTATTTCGCGGGAACTTTTTGAATTTCGTGAATGATCGAATCCGCCAAGGTCAACGGACTTTGCAGCGCGTCTTCCAATTGTCCAAGCGCCTGCTGCAACTGCGATTCATTTTCCAGTTGCGCGAGCGACGCGTTGTCCAATTCCAGTTGCGCGTTGAGCGAATCCAGTTGATCCGCCGCGCCCGCCTCAAGCTGCGCCTGCGCGGATTTTTGCTGCTGCTGTTCGGACGCCAGCAAATCATTTCCAGTTTTCAATTGTTCTTGCGCCACGCGCCAGCCTGCCACCGCGCGATCAATTTCGCCAATGACTTGCGATTGCAGCTCGCTGAATTTCGCGGCGGACAATTTTCTCCGCGCCTCGGCCTCGGCGATTGGCCCTTGATTCTGGTCGAGGATTGGCAATTCCAAAGTTAATCCAAGCGACCATTGATTGTCGCCTGCGTTGCCGTTGTTCCAGGCGTAACCCGGACCGAAATGCAGATCGGGATATTGCTGCGCGATTTCCAAACGCAAATCAGCTTCCGCCACCGCGTAATCGGCGAGCGCGCCAAGAATGTCCGCGCGCGAGCGCAACGCCAGCGTGCGTGCGTCGGCTGAAGTCAGCGCGTTTGCGTCCGGCGGCGAGAAGTCAAAATTCAATTCCTCGCCGTCCAGCGCGGTTTCGCTCAAGCCAAGCGCTTCCGCAAGCCGCGAACGCGCGTCGGATTTTTTTGACTGCGCGTCGCTGAAATCCATTTGCGTTTTGTTCAAGGCGATTTGTGCAAGGGCAAGTTCGGGTCGCGCGATTTCGCCCAGATCAAAACGTTGTTGCAGCAATTTCACAATTTGCTGCTGCGCGAAAAATTGTTTCTGAAGCAAATCGGCGCGTCGCCCGGAAATTTTCAAGTCCAGCAAACTGGCGCGGACATCGCTGCGGATTTTCCAGATCGCGGAAACGAAATTCCAGCGCGCGGATTCGGAAATTTTTTCCGCCTCGGCGATTCGCTTGCCGCGCTTGCCTGCCGTTTCAATTGGAATGTCAAACGTCACCGGCACGAGCCACGGGCTGTAATTGCCGGGAATTTGCGAATCGTAGCCGGGCGTGACGCTCACGGACGGATTTGGCCGCGCGCCCGCCGTTTTCAGACCCGCCTGCGCGACGAGCCATTGCGCGCGGGCGACTTCAAGGCTTGGATGGAAATAAAATGCGACGAGCGTGAGCTCCTGAAAATTCCAGTTCGTCTTCGGCCAGTTTTCCGATCCGCGACCGGGATTTTTTTCGAAGATAGGTTTCAGGCCGTCGTCATCAAGCCGTCGCGCTTCAAATTGCGCCGCCATTTTTTCGGGCGCGAGCGGCATGGATTGGAAATGCGCGCAGCCGGCGAACAGAACGACTGCAATAATGTGCGGCCAGTATTTCATGCGGCTTTAACCGTCGTGCCGAGCGGCAGGCGGACGGTGACGGTTGTCAGTTTTGACGGCACGGATTCGATTTCAATTTTTCCACCATGCGCGGAAACAATCCATTGCGCGATGCTCAAACCGAGGCCGCACCCGTCAATCGCGCTTTCATGCGCGAGGTCGCCGCGAAAAAAACGGTCGAAGACGCGCGGCAGAATCTCCGGCGGAATTCCATTGCCAGTGTTGACAATCTTGAACTGCGCCGTGTCACCGGATTTCAGCAGGCTCATGATTACGCCGCCGTGCGGCTGGTTGTATTTTACTGCGTTGTCGGCGAGATTCAAAAGCAACTGGCGCAACCGGTGACGGTCGCCGCGCACGGAAAGTTCCTCGCAGTCCGTCAGTTCGACTTGAATGTGCTGCGGTTCGGCGAGGATTTGCGCATCGGCAAAATTGTCGCGGACGAGTTCGTCGAGGCGAACCATTTCAAGTTGCAAGGCGACTTGTCCCGCGTCGGCTTTGGCGAGAAGCGTGAGTCCGTCCACGATGGTTGAGAGCCGCCGCACTTCGTCGAGCTGGCTCAACAGGCGTTCGCGTTCAACGGGCAAAAGCGAAGTGTCGCGCAATGCGGTTTCCGTTTCGCCGAACAAAATGGTCAACGGCGTTTTGAGTTCGTGCGAGGCGTGCAAGGTGAATTCGCGGATGCGTTGGAATGAATTTTCCAGCCGCGCGGTCATGGCGTTGAAAACTTCGGTGAGCCGGTCGAGCTCGTCGCCGTTGTTGGTGCGCGGGATTTTTTCGCCGAGATTTTTTTCGTGGATTTTTTCGACGGCGTCCGTCAGCTTCGTCACGGGCGACAGCGCGCGGCGCGTCAGCCACCAGCCGCCCAGCAGCCCCAAAACGACGGCGGGCAGGCCGACTTGAAAAATCATTTCGCCCGCCTCGTCGAGGGCGTGGCCTTCCGGCCGGTTGCGGTGGTCGTGTCGAAGCTGCTCGGAAATTTCGCGGAATGTCCCGACGCCCATCACGAGCAGCGAGACAATCAAAATGCCTGCATACCACCAAGTCAGGCGCGTGCGGATTTTCATGGCGTTTCCTTCAGCACATAGCCGCTGCCGCGAACGGTGTGGAGCAGTTTGGGTTCAAAGTCCGCGTCAATTTTTTCGCGCAGGCGGCGGACATAAACGTCCACGAGGTTTGTGCCGGGATCGAAATCGTAGTCCCAGACTTTTTCCAAAATCATCATGCGCCCGCAAAGTCGCCCCGCCGAGCGCATGAGAAATTCCAGCAACCGGTATTCGCGCGCGGTCAGCTCGATTTCCGCGCCGCCGCGCTGCGCCTTGTGCGTCACGGTGTCGAGCGTCAAATCCGCCACGCGCAAAACGACGGATTTATTTTCGCCGCCGCGCCGCGTGAGCGCGCGCACGCGGGCGACGAGTTCGGCGAGTTCAAACGGCTTGGGAAGATAATCATCCGCGCCCGCATTCAAACCTTCGACGCGCTCGTTGACTTCGCCGCGCGCGGAAAGGAGCAGCACGGGCGTCGTGTTTTTTCGCTCACGCAACTGGCGCAGCACGCTCAAGCCGTCGCGCCCCGGCAGCATGATGTCGAGGACGATGGCATCGAACGGCGTGCTGGCAGCGGCGGACAAGGCGTCCACGCCATTCGTCACCATGTCCACCGCGAAGCTCTCCGCCTGAAGTGCCTTGCGGACAAACGAGGCGGTTTTCTTTTCATCTTCAACTACGAGCACGCGCATGAATTTATTATCTGCTGAAAACAGACTGGCGACGAGGAAAACTCGCCGTCCGTTTGTTGCGTCATTGAACAATATTGAAATGAAAACCGCGTGAACGATGGATGACAGTTTTGTCATTTCCGAATCCACAGGCCAAGCATGACGAAACTGTAATTTTGAAACTCTGGTTCTTTCGATTGCGTCTGGCAAACTGTCCCTGTAAATCAACTCAAACTTTATTATGAAAAATCTGACACAATTCTCATTCGTCATGCTTGGCCTCGGCCTGCTGGCCGGCAACGTCCGTGCCCAGGATTCAACCGCGCCTTACAAGGTGCTCGACACCGTCCAACTCATGGGCAACGGCGGCATTGATTATGTATATGCCGACAACGACGGGCGGCGCGTTTATGTGCCGCGCGGTGGAAATACTTTTGTGTTCGATCTAGACAGCCACAAATACATCGGCGCCATCACCAACGTCGGCGGCCACGGCGTGGCTATTGACACCGCCACGCACCACGGCTTCAGCAGCAAC
>CAYPTV010000274.1:0-4833 GCA_964413505.1 uncultured Bifidobacteriaceae bacterium
GCAGACGACCTCCGTGTCCGGCGGCAAAATCCAGTCCGGCGTTTTGGGATCCAGCCCGACCACCGTGTGGCCGAGCGACTGTAACGCCCTCACCACGCCCGCGCCCGAACGCAGCGACACTTCGCGCTCGGCGCTTGGGCCGCCGAGCATCACGACGATTTTTAATTTCTTGCTCACTTTCGCTTTGCAACTTTTTTGACTGCGTTCTGAAATCGTGGAATTTGAACAGTGTTTCGGATCGCCCCACCGAGCATTGTTTCTAAAGTAAAAATTATCTCGCTGTTCAGACTGCGCCGGTTTACCGCTGCGCGTTTTTTTAAAGCGCGGTGTGTCTCTTTCGGAATGCCTTTGATCGTCATCGTTATCATGGCGCAACCATAACGCAACCATTTTGGAAGTCAACGATCTTCGCCGATGATTTCGACTTCCGTGTGCAATTCAATTCCGCGTTCTGCTTTCGCTTTGGCCTGCAAAATTGAAATCAGTTCCAAAACGTCGCGCGCCGTCGCGTTGCCATCGTTCACGATGAAATTGCCATGCTCGGCGGAGACCACCGCGCCGCCCACGCGCGCGCCTTTCAATCCGAGTTCGTCCACCAGCCTGCCCGCAGGGATTGTTCCGGGATTTTTGAAAATGCAACCCGCGCTCGGCGCGGCCGGCTGCGATCCCCAGCGCTTCTCGCTGAACATTTTCATGTGCTTCTCAATCTCCGCGCGCGGCGAAGTGTTGCACTTGAAAACCGCCCCCAGTGCGATGTGATTCTTCAACATCGCGCAACTGCGATAAGTCACGGCCATTTCTTTCGGCGACATTTCAAAAACGTTCCCGTCAAAATCCATGACGCGAACGGACTCGACCACGTCAAACGTCGTGCCGCCCATCGCGCCTGCGTTCATGCGCAGCGCGCCGCCGACGCTGCCCGGAATGCCTTCGAGAAATTCCACGCCGCTCAAATTGTTCCGCTTCGCCTCGACCGAAACATTCTTCAACTTCGCGCCCGCGCCGCAATGCAGCCGCTCGCCGACATTTTTTATCTGGCTGAAATGCGGATGCGCCAGGCAAATCACCACGCCGCGAAAACCTCCGTCACGCACCAGCAGATTCGAGCCGCGACCGAGAGCGAAAAACTGGATTTCATTTTCGCCGCAAAATTTCACAACATTCGCCAAATCATTTTCATCCGCTGGCTCAACGTAAACATCCGCCGGCCCGCCGACGTGCAACGTCGTATGTTTCGACAGCGGCTCGTCGCGGCGAATCACCGTCGCGCGCGAAACGCGCCCGGCAATTTCATCGGCGATGTCCTTTTCAATTCGTATCGGATTTTCCAAAATGTCAGCCGTCGGCACCATGATTCAATGAGCGTGTTTCGCCGGGCGGTGCGCGTGGCCGCAATTGCATTTTTTCACTTTCAATTGCGCCTCCTTTTCTTGCTGCGCGATGGCGCTCAAAATAGATTCAGCGATTTGCGCCGCCGCCGCAGGCTGATGCCATTGCGCGAGGGCGTTTTGAATTTCAGAACGCGCCAGATCATTTTCGACAAGTTCGGTCAAAATTGCGGCTACTTTTTCCGGCGTGGAGTTTTTCTGCTCCAGCAATTTTGCCGCGCCGGTTTTCTCGAACGCGCTCGCGTTGACGAATTGATGATTGTCCGCTGCCGCCGGAAACGGCACGAGCAATGACGGCAATCGCATCGCCGCAATTTCTGCGAGCGACGACGCGCCAGAACGGCTGACACACGCGGTTGCCGCGCCAAGCGCCATATCCATTTCGGCAAGAAACGGTTTTACGACGGCCTTTAATTTTTTTGCGGCGTAAGCCGCTTTTACTTTTTCAAAATCGTTCGCACCGGTGAGATGGAGAAATTGCCAGCTTTTTTCTGCGAGCAACGGCAGCGCGGACAAGATCATTTCATTCAATCCACTCGCGCCCTGGCTGCCGCCGACAACCAGAATTGTTTGAAGGTTTGCTTCGAGGCCGATCGCAATCCGGCATTCAGCAGTATCGCGCGGCTGAAATTGCGGGCGCACCGGAGTTCCAGTCACGGAAATTTTTCGTGCCTTCAACCGCGAACCAGCTTGGGGAAAGCCGACAAAAGCCGCGTCCACGAACCGAGCGAGAAAACGGTTGGCTTTGCCGGGGATGGTATTGGATTCGTGCAAAAATGTTTTCGCGCCAAATGCATTTCTGGCGAGAATTGGCGGTGCGCTGGTGAATCCGCCCATCGCCAAAACGGCCTGCGGCGGACGGGACTGGAAAATTTTCTGCGCCGCGCGCCATGACTGCCAGAAACTTTTTGCGAAGGAAAAGTAATTGCGATTTTGCAATCCGACGGCGGGCAGTGTGAAAATTTCCATGCCGTTCGCAGATTTTACGGCCTGTTGATCCACATCTTTCGGCGAGACAAGCAGTGCGACGGTGCAACCGTGTTTTTTCAATTCCTCCGCGATGGCAAGTCCCGGAAAGAGATGCCCGCCCGTCCCGCCGCAGGCAATGGCGACGAACGGCGCTTTTGCTTCGGGAGCATTCATGCTGCCCTCGCGGCGAAGGGATTGTTGCCGGCTTCGTTGGCGGCGGGATTATTTTCACGGACGGTTTTCTCCCGCACAGGCGCGCGGCGCGCGACGCTCAATAAGATTCCGACGCCGATCAGCATCGCCAGCAAACTTGAGCCGCCGGAACTGATGAAGGGCAGTGCAAGCCCCTTGTTCGGCAGGACGCTGGTGACGACGCCAATGTTGATGACGGCCTGCAGGGAAATCAAAAAGGTGACGCCCGAAGCGAGAAGGCAGCCGAAGTTGTCGCGCGAGTTGATCGCGATGCAGATGCCGCAAATGGCAATGAGCAAAAATGCGACGACGACAAACAGAGTGGCGACCAATCCGAGTTCCTCGCCGATGTTGGCGAAAATAAAATCGCTCTGGATCTCGGGAACATAACCCAGCTTTTGCAATCCGTTGCCAAGGCCAAGACCGGTCACGCCGCCCGCACCGAGCGCGATCATGCCTTGCTGCGCCTGAAGCGCCGCGCCATTCAGGTGCTGCTGCGGATGCAGCCACGCGGCGATGCGGTTCATGCGCATCGGGTCGTGCAAAATCGAGACGGCCAGAACCGCCGCGCCGCCGAGCGCTGGAAGCAGCAGATGTTGCAGGCGAACGCCTGCGACCAAAAGCATCATGCCGCTGACGGCGGCGAGAAGAATTGTCGTGCCGCGGTCAGGCTCGACAAAAATCACGCCAAGCGCAGATGCAGTGATAATGCCGGGGAAAAATATCCCGCGTTTGAACGTGTCCACTTTCCGCTGAGAACGGTCGCAATACCACGCGAGCATGATGATGAGCGCAATTTTGACAAGTTCGGATGGCTGGAAGGTGAAGCCAAACTTGCTGATCCAGCGGTGCGCGCCGTTGAGCTTGATTCCCAGGTGCGGGACGAAAACGCAAACAGCCAGAGCCAGCGAGCCGATAAAAACCGGCAACGCCAGTTTTTTGAGCAGAGCGTAATCGAGAACCGCCGTCACCGCGCACGCGATGAAACCGAGCGCGCACCACACGAGCTGCATCTGGAGCAGATGCGCGCCGACTTCGATGTGCGTGCGGGTGTTGACAAGCCCAAGGCTCGCGCTGTAAATCATCACCAGCCCCAGTCCAAGCAGGGCGGCGACGCAAATGGATAGGGTTGTGACGGCGACTTTCATTTCAAATTTTCAAAACAAACGCCGACCGTAATTTTTTTCGGCGTTTAATGCGCTGGTGTTGCACTCGGCGCAGGTGCCGCCGGAACGGGCGGAACCACCGGAGCGACCGGTGCCGGAGCCGCAGCTTCGGCCTTCGCCGGGATTTTTAATTTCTGGCCGACTTTGATTTTTGTCGTGGTCAGGTTGTTTTCCGACTCAATCGCCTTGACGGTTGTCCCGTTCGCCTTTGCGATTTTTGTCAGTGTGTCGCCTGATTTGACGGTATAAGTTTCATCGTCGGTGCTGCTGGTCGCGGTTGTCGTGTCACTTGTCGCGGTTACAGATGTTCCACCGGTTGACGCGGGAATCACAAGCTTCTGGTTGACTTTCAACTTGGTTGGAACAACTCCGGGATTCGCATCTTCGAGCGCCTTGAGGGTCACGCCATTTTTCTTTGCGATTTTTGCAAGCGTGTCGCCTTTGGCAACGGTGTATTCGCTCGTGGCGGGTTCGGGTGCAGGCGGCGGCACGACAACTTGATTTGTCGGAACTGGCGGAACTATAGCTGTCGTATTATTGGTGGCTTCCGTCGGCAATGCGTTTGTATCGCCAACAGCCAGTGTGTTTGTATCAGCGGACGGATTGTTGTCCGGATTTTGCGCTTCGCGTTTGCAGCCCTGGATGAGCATGGCGGTCAGGCCGCAGACGCTGACGGCGAGCACGCAAAAGACGGCGAGCTTCATGCGCGAGCGGCGTTTATCTTGTTCGAGCAGGGAGCCTTGGGGAACGAATGGATTCGGGTTGTTCATGAGTTTGGCGCTATTAGCGTCCTTTCTTCGAGGTCTGTTTTGTTTGTTTGATTTTTCCGCGCCGAAACTTTCCCTCGAAAAATTTCGCGACGGGTTAAATTTATTCCGTTCATTGTCACTTGCGCGAGGCCACCGCAATTATTCCTGTCGGCGGGGAAAATTAAAAATGCCTCGCCGCCGACTGCGCGCCTTGCTGCTTCCGGCAGGATTTTTAACAGCCGCGCGACCCGCGCGCAAGACGCAAAACGCATTTTCTCCAATGCCAATGTTGCTTTCATCTTAATTTCAAAGTGGCCAGCGCGACCACCGCGCACAGCACGCACAAAATGTAAAACCGCATCACCACCT
>CAYPTV010000275.1:0-4831 GCA_964413505.1 uncultured Bifidobacteriaceae bacterium
ATTACAAGGAGGAAGCGACCGGCGCAGGCTACGAATGGATGGGCCGAGCCTTCGATCCGAATTACGGCGGGCTGAACCACGACATCGTGCTGCACCTGACAGGCAAGGTTTATCAAACGCTGCCGCTCTACGAAAACCTCAAGACCACCGGCACCTACATTTATCCGTCCTACTTCGACATCGCCCGAAAAACCTGCGCCGTGAACGTCGAGGCGCAGGTGAAAAATGAATCCGGCGACCAGCAGTCCATCACGCTCTCGGCGGTGGTCGTGGATGCGGACGGAAAAGTCTGCGCGAAATTCTGGAGCGACGCCTCCGATCTCGTCAGCGGTGAGACGGAAGTTTTCAATGCGAACGGCAAGCTGGCTGACGCAAAATTCTGGAGCGATGAAACCCCGAACCTTTACGACGTTTATACCATCCTCACCGTGAACGACAAGGTGGTGGACGTGCAGAAAATCAAAACGGGTTTTCGCAAGGCAGAATTCAAGGGCGGCGCCGGGACCGGCGGCGTTTATCTGAACGACAAGTTTGTCTGGCTCACCGGCTATTCGCAGCGCTCGTCGGACGACTGGGCGGGGCTCGGCGAGGCGTATCCCGACTGGATGCACGATTACAACGCGGCGCTCGTCCACAGCACCCATGCGAATTACATCCGCTGGATGCACATCTCGCCGCAGGCGGTGGACGTGCGCGCGTGTGACAAGGCGGGGATTGTGATCGTCTGTCCGGCGGGCGACAAGGAGGGCGATCCCGTTCTCGACCCGCGATTGCAGCCGGACGTTGCCGCGCGTGAATGGGAACAGCGCGCCGAGGTGATGCGCGACTCGATGATTTATTTCCGCAACAATCCGAGCATCCTGTTTTGGGAGGCGGGCAACACCGTCGTCACAGCCGACCATATGCGGCAGATCGTGGCATTGCGAAAACAATGGGATCCGAACGGTGGCCGCGTCGCGGGCACACGCGACAACGACACGGCGGCGTTGAATAATGCCGTCACGCCAATCGCGGAATATTACGGCGTGATGATCGGGCAGGACCGGCGCACCGACGCGATCAATGCCCCGGGCGACATCTTTCGCGGCTACAGCGTGGATCGCCGCGACAAGGCGCCGCTCATCGAGACTGAGGATTTTCGCGACGAGGCCGCGCGCCGTTTCTGGGACGACTATTCGCCGCCGCATTTTGGCTTCAAGAAGGGGCCGAATGACCAATATAGTTGGAACTCTGAAACTTTCTGCATCGCCGCCGCTGGACGTTACAACGATTATTTGATGAACATCATCACCAACCAAAATCCGGCGCACGCGAAATGGTCCGGCTACGCCTCGATTTACTGGTCCGACTCGAACGCCGACGGCAGGCAGGACAGCAGCGAAGTGGCGCGTGTGAGCGGCAAGGTTGATTCCGTGCGTCTGCCCAAGGAAGCCTATTACGTTTATCGCGTGATGCAAAATGAAGCGCCGGACATCCACATCATCGGCCACTGGACTTATCCGACGAACACGGTGAAGACGGTTTACGTCGCGGCGAACCATTGCGATTCCGTGGAGCTGCTCGTGAACGAAAAATCCCAGGCCGTCGTGACATCGCCGACGAACGGCTACATTTTCGCCTTCACGAACATCCAGTTTGAAGCCGGCAAAATTTCCGCCGTCGCAAAAGCCGGAGGCAAAATTGTCGCGCAGGATGAAATTGAAACGGCGGGCGAAGCGAAGGCCTTGAAATTGACGCCGCACGTTTCGCCGGACGGCTTGCAGGCCGACGGCTCGGATGTGGCGTTCTTTGACGTGGAAGTGGTGGACGCGCAGGGCCGCCGCTGCCCGACCGATGAGGCGCGTGTGGATTTCAAGGTGGACGGCCCCGCCGTCTGGCGCGGCGGCTACAACAGCGGCATACCCAATTCGGTCAACAATCTTTACCTCAACACCGAATGCGGCATCAACCGCGTGGCCATCCGCTCGACCTTGAAGCCCGGCACCATCACGCTGACGGCAACGCGCGACGGGCTGGAGCCTGCGACGGTTCATGTTGAATCCAAGCCGGTGGAAATCACGGACGGCCTGGAGCGTTGAAAACCACGGGGCGCATTTTTCAGTTGCGTTGCCGTGACAATCATTGAACAATTTCAGCGGCAATGGAGTTTGCCATCCCGAATGGGAAAACCGCCTGACCGTTTCAGCGCTGATGACTCCTACGAATGAACACGCATTCGCAGGAATTTTATGAACATCGCGTATCTTTGGGTTGCAATCGGCGGCGCGCTCGGCAGCGTGGGCCGCTTCTGGCTTAATGGAATCATCTCCGCAAAATTCGGTGAAACTTTTCCTTTTGGCACTCTCATCATCAACATCACCGGCTCGTTTCTCATCGGAATTTTCGCCGCGCTCGCAATTCCCGAAGGCCGGATGGATTCGCAATCGCGCGCGTTCGCCACGCAATTCCTGATGATCGGCATCTGCGGCGGTTACACGACTTTTTCTTCGTTCAGCCTGCAAACTTTGAACCTGCTGCGCGACCGCGAATGGCTTTATGCCGGCGGCAATGTTCTCCTGTCGGTCGTGCTGTGCATGATTGCCGTCTGGCTCGGCTATTTGATCGGCTCAATTTTTAGCTCAACAAAATGAAATCAAAACGGCCACAGATTGACACAAATGAAACACAGATGGAAAATCATGCGGAGCCATCAAATTTAATTCAGAAATCCGTGTTCAATCTGTGTTTCATCTGTGGCTAAATTCAATTATGCAAATTCCAACTGATGCAGTTCTTTTAAGAATTTTTCTTGGCGAAAGCGACCGCTGGGAACACAAGCCGCTCTACGAAGCCATCGTGCTGGCCGCGCGCGAGGCGCACCTTGCCGGTGCCACGGTCTTGCGCGGGCCGATGGGCTTTGGCAAGGCCAGCCGGCTGCACACTGCCAAAATCCTGCGCCTCTCGATGGACCTGCCGCTCGTCATCGAAATCGTGGACAGCGAGGAAAAAATAAATTCATTCCTGCCGACGCTCGACAAAATGATCGGCGGCGGCCTTGTGACGTTGGAAAAAGTCAAGGTGCTGCATTACCGTTCCGGCAATGGAGACGAAAAACCCACGGGCTGATTATGGAAGAGGAATTGTGCGAGCAGGTTGAAACCCTGTTGAAGAACGACCCGGTCCGCGAAACGGTTCTGGAGCAGATTCTTCACGTCGTGCTCGCGAATTTCCATTCGGAAACCGGCACGATTCACCGGCTCGACGGCGACAATCAACTGCTCTATCTCGTTTCGCAGGTCGGCCTGCCGCCGCAATTGCTGGAAGTCGTCAAAACAATTCCCGTCGGAAAAGGCATCGCCGGCCAAGTTGTCCTGCAAAACAAGCCGGTGACAATTTGCAATTTGCAAACCGACACCAGCGGCGTCGCCAGGCCCGGCGCGAAGCAAACCGGCGTGGGCGGCGCATTGTGCGTGCCGTTGCGCGACGGAGACAAAATTGCCGGGACAATCGGGATCGGAACAATCCGCCAGCACGAATACACGCCGGAAGAAACGCGCGAACTGGAAGAAATCGGACGGCTGGTCGGCAGATTCTTGAAGCTTTGACCTTCAGCTTAAAAGTTCGCCGGGCTAAACCTGCTCTTTTTTAGGGCGTGTCAGGCGCATGGTGTCGCCCCGTTGCAGATAGGCCTCGAACAATGTTTCAAATTCCTTGAGGTTGTCCTCCACTGTGGAAAATGCGGCGATGGAGGCGAAGCAATCCAGTCCGACCAGCGCGTTGAGGCTGGCGTCGGCGGGATTGATGCTCAACAGGCGCTTGGTGAAGCTTTGGTTGACCGTCGCGATGTCCTCGTAGATTTTCGTAAAATCCTCCAGCTTCCAATCTGGCGTCTTTCCTTCCTGCTGGCGGAAAAACTGCGCGAGCAGATACATCGAGATCGCGCGGAACAACGTTTCCTCCAGGGACGAAAACGGCAGGTGCGTGAAAACCATCGGGCGCAGCTTGTCCATGATCGGGCAGCCGCTCGTCACCATGTAAAGCCCCATCATCGAGCCGATGCCGTATTGCACCGTGGAACGCTTGTGATATTCGCGCGACTCGCTGCGGATGGTGATGTCCGCCTCCTCGATGGACAACGAATCCTTGAACGACTCGATCACATCCACAAGGTTCGCCGCGATGGGGCAGTTGTAATTCGTTTCCGGCTTGAGCGGGCAGTTCGGGCACTGGTGATGCGTCAATTTTGTCCACGGCCGCACCGTCGTCGTCTGCTCGGAGACGAACTGCATGGAGTGTTTTCGCAGCCGCACGGAAAAATTCTTCGTATTCCCGCTTTTGAGCTTGAACTCGTATTCGATTTTTACAGTTTCTTCCATCGTGTCGCAGACATCACAATAAGCGGAAAAATTTTTGAAGCCAATGAAATTCCAATTAAGAAATTATAAAGTTCCGTATTAGGGTTGCGAAAAACTTCATTTTTGGCACCAGGCAGGCATTTGGCAGAAAGCGCTCCCCTGGGCAAAAAATGCCGCCACGAGGCAATAATTTCCCTGTATCGCGGACGACATTCTTTATATCACGGACGACGTTCTTTATACACCAGATGGATTGGCATTGTTGTCAGGTGCTATCAGATTCCAACTTGTTCTCGTATTGGCAGATGTTCCGCTCCAATGCCAATCCACATTATCTAACGGAACCCTGTGACCGCCGTCTGGTGTGAACATTGTGGTCCGACGAACGCGGAGAGGGGGAAGAAATGGCACCATCCGCGCGAGATGGGCAAAAGGGAGGTGGAGCGGGATTATCCAGATGACAAACAAATGGGTTAAAATTGGTAGGGCGGGCAGTC
>CAYPTV010000276.1:0-1974 GCA_964413505.1 uncultured Bifidobacteriaceae bacterium
TCGGCTCGTCGGCCAGCAGCAGTTCCGGCTCGTTGATGAGCGCGCGGGCGATGGCTACGCGCTGCTGTTCGCCGCCGGAAAGTTCGGACGGCTTGTGATCCGTCCGGTCTTCCAGGCCGACACGCGCGAGCAGTTCATGTCCGCGCTTCCCGGTTTGCCCTGCGGAAATCCTCGCGACGCGCGCGGGCAGGCAGACATTTTCCAACGCAGTAAGTTCGGGCAGCAAATGATATGCCTGGAAAATAAAACCGACGCGGCGGCTTCGGAACTGCGTCAGTTCGGCCTCGGAAAAGTTCGCAAGGTTCTGGCCTTTGAAAAAAATTTCGCCTGCATTTGGCGAATCCAGCCCGCCGATCAAATGCAGCAAAGTGCTCTTGCCCGCGCCGGACGCGCCGCGCAGCGCGAGGAATTCCCCGCGCGACACGGTCAAATCCACGCCGCGCAAAACTTCCAACGAGCGTCTGCCCATCGCGTAGGTCTTCGTAAGAGAGCGCGCCGAAAGAAATAATTCATTCATAACGCAGCGCCTCCACGGGTTTCAATTTCCCGCCGCGGATCGCGGGCAGCACGCCGCCGAGAATGCAGATGACAAATGAACAGCCGCAGATGACGGCGATATCGCGCGGGGTGATGACCGCCGGCAGTTCGCCAAAACCGTAAATGGACGCCGGAAACAATTCCCATCCGGTCGCGCGGCGCATGAAATGCAAAAATTCATTGCGATAAGTGACCGCCAGCATTCCGAGGCCGAAACCGGACGCGACACCGATGACGCCGATGATGGCGCTCTGGAAAAGAAAGATGCCGGAGATTTGCAGCCGCGTCGCGCCGAGCGCCTTGAGCATCCCGATCTCGCGCGTCTTCTGGACGACGAACGTGATCTGCGCGCTCAAGATGCACAGCGCGGCGACCAGCACGATGAAAAACAGCAGATAGAACATGACGTTTTTCTCGACGATCAGCGCGTTCAGAAACGTGGAGTTTTCTTCCATCCAGGTTGTCATATAAAAATTCGAGCCGAGCGCACGTTGCAATTCTTTTCGCACTTCCACCACTTGATACGGATCGTTGATCATCACCATCAGGCCGTGAACATTCTCGTCCAGATTATAAAGCTCCTGCGCGTTTTCGAGCGACGTGACGATGACGTTCGCATCGTATTCGTAGTAACCCATGCCAAAAATTCCAGTGACGGTGTAATCGTCCGGCAAAACGGCCTCTTCATTCGCGTTGCCATGCTGCTCCTTCATTTTTTTCAGGTCGGCCGGCGAATAAATTGAAATGCGGTCGCCGACGGACAGGTTCATGTTCACGGCGAATGAATCGCCGATGACGACGCTATGCCCGCTCAAATCAAACGCTCCGGCCGCAATATTCTTTTTCTTCGGCAAGTCGCTCACAGAACTCTCCGCGTTCACGTCCACGCCGCGAAGATACGGCGCGGCGGTCAGCGCGTCCTGGGTGTTCGTGTTCGCCGGCTCGGTCTCGACGAGCACCTGGCCGAGCACGAATGGCGCTACGCCGCGCACATTTTTATTCGACGACACCAGCCGCATCACGGCCGTGTAATTTTGCATCGCGGCGGCCCGGCCATTCTTGTCGAGCGCGAAAACCTTCAGGTGCGAATTGAAGCCGAGGATTTTTTCGCGCAAATCGTGGTCGAATCCGCTCATCACGCTGATGACGATGATGAGCACCGCGACGCCCAGCGCGACGCCGAGGATGGAGATGAGCGTGATGATGGAGACAAACGTCCGTTTGGGCCGTAGATAACGCAGCGCCAACATCAGTTCAAACGGAAGCTTCGACATTGGCAGAGGCTAAAGACGCCGCGTGTTTGTGGCAATTTTAATTGCTCGGCTGCCGGTCGCAAGCAAAGACAATTAGAACCGTTTCAATAAAATTGTGGCCGACAAGCGGATTGCAAGCACCACAAGATTTCAACAATCCGGGTGGCGGCAGTGAACGGCGAAG
>CAYPTV010000276.1:2074-4825 GCA_964413505.1 uncultured Bifidobacteriaceae bacterium
GATTGCAAGCACCACAAGATTTCAACAATCCGGGTGGCGGCAGTGAACGGCGAAGGTTTTGCGCAAGGTCAGATGGGTGGGGAGAAAAGCCGCAAGCCACAGCACGCCAAACCACAGGATGACATAAAGATTTTGGTTGAGCCAATGTTGCGGCTGCCGGTCGTTGAATCCGTAAAGATAATTGATGTTGATGGGAATGTTGGGGTTGGCCAGACGGGCGCCGGCGGGCGGAGTAAAAAAGTAGCAGATCAACACCAGTCCTCCGGCCATGACAGTCCACGAAATCAAAGCCCATTTGTCGTAGCCCAGGCGGAACAGGAGCCAGACGAGCAGCATGGGCAGCCAGCCATGGAAAAGTGAAAGCGCACGGGTGAACAGCGGCAGCGCGGGGTCGAACATATAGCCGGTCAAATTCAGAAAATGAAACCCTAGAAGATTGACGCCGAAGTCCGCGAGCCAGAGGCATTGCGGCAGCAGGATTCCCACGGCGCACATGCTGATGAGCAGCGGGCTTTCCAGCCACATTCCGGCCACCGTGAGAATGAGCGCGGCATCGCAGAACCACAAAAAATTCGTCGGCCCGTAAGTGTGCAGATAGACCGGAACCAGCACGGCAAGAAAGGCGGTGACGACCAATTTGGCGGCGAGTGGAATCTTGCTGCCGGACATTTGTATCACGGACTCAAACTACCGCACGATGACTTCCGGCGGACGCACCACGAGAACCGGCGGCCCCACGATGACGGCGTCATGGTGTTCGTATCTCGCATGATCACGTTCACGTCCGCCGCCGCCGTCCGCAACAAGACATCCGGTGGTGGAGAGGAGGCCGATGATGCCGGTTATAAATAGAAATGTTTTCATGTTGGATTTGTATTCTTTCTATGACGAAATTAACCCGTTGGCGGGAACTCTTCCATGGGGTGTTACCCTAACGGAGCGATTTGGCCGGGGCCGGGTCAAGGCCTGCGAGAGCTTCGAGAATTGTTTTTTGCACGGTCGGGTTGACAAGGTTTCCCAGGTGGCCACCGCGGTTGAAAACCGTCAGCTGATCCGGCGTAAATGTGGCGCGAAGCCATGCGAGGTCTTCGTCGGCCAGAAGAAAGTCATTTTCATTCACGATGACGCGGATGTCCGGGTTGGCGCGCAGCCCGGCGTTATAAGAGCGCAGGTCGCCGGATTTTTGCAGCGTCTCCGGCGCGTTCGTTCCGAGGCCGTGGGACTCGTAATATGGAATCACGAATTTCTCAAAGTAATCCTCGTAGGAATAATTGAGGATTTCCTGATAGACCGGCTCGCGCCGAAAATTGTGGATGGGATGTTGCAGGACGCCCTGATTGTTCCGCCGCTGGCTGCTGTAAATGATGTCGCGCAGCATGAACCGGAACGTCATGCCGATGAGAAATTTGGATTCGGTGGAGTTAAACGGCAGCGAGACCCTCGGCGTGAGGGTGAGCTTGCTCAAGACGGCCACCTTGAGAAAAGTATTTTCAATGTAATCAGCCCGGTTGGTCTCCGGCCACTCCAACGGCGCGCGGTAAAATTCATCCAGCTTGGAAATTCCATACTCCAGCCGCACGGGTGAATTGATGGCGACTACGCGGTCGAATTTGATCAACGGGCCGCCTTCGCTGGGCTTCGACGCGGCAGGCGGTTGGCTTGTTGCACCGAAGCCAGACGAAGGCGAATTCGTTGGCTCGGTGGCCGCGATGTATAACGAATCGAATGCGCCCATGGAATAACCCATCAACGCCCTGTCGCCCAGCCGGCCCGGATACAAACCGTTCAAACGGTGGTCAATTTCCGTCAATGCGACATGCAAATCATGGCCGTCCGCCGGCAGATAAGCGGGCAACGCGGCGGTGGAAGCGTTTTCCATGAACTCGGAATTGAACGGGCTGCTGACGTTCACGACGGAGAGACCGTTTTTGTAAATCAACTCGGCCAGCGCCAGGGAGTTTTCGGCAAGACGATGTGAACCGAGGCCGGGAACGATATAGACCACGGGCGCTTTTCCGGGTTGCAACCAGAACGTGAATTTCAATTTCCGGCCCGTCGCCGGAATCAAGGCTGACTTGGTTTTGCCGTGACCCGGAAAATCAGGATCCTGATAGGTGAAGAAGACAGATTCGATGGTTTCGAGCGTGGCTTCGTCGGGTTTTCCCTTCGCCTGGAAATCCGCCACGCGGTTCGCCCGAGCAAATGTCCATGCATACTGAATCTCCGAATACGGATCCATTTCCGCCTGACTGAAGCGCACATATTCGCCCACGCTGTCGGACAAATCGTTATACATGACCGCGTAGGTGAAATAAGTGTAAGGACCAAGCCATGTCAGCGGATTGTTCGCGACGAAATCATAGGGCGCAATGTAGAGCAGTGGATTGGCAGCCGTGTCGGCGGCGAGGCCGAGAGTGTCGCGCTCGTTGCTAGGCCCAAAAACCGGGAGCATGATAAAACATTGCGGCTTCCAGCCCCACTTGCCGAACGTCTGGCCGAAATCCGCGTCGGATTTTGGGATTTTCCATTTCGTCCCCACGTCCCAGAACCCAATGACACCGACAGTGGTGTTGCAAACGAACCGATAAGTTTCATCGCGCGCGCCACGCCATTTTTCCTGAAGCAGATTGTTGACCAATCGTCCGGGGTAAGTGAGGTTCCGGCCAAAATTTCCGATTCCGGTGCGGACCGGCTTTACGACGACGAACCGATAGACTTTGCTCGTCGGTTTTATGACATCGGTCATCAGCC
>CAYPTV010000277.1:0-4813 GCA_964413505.1 uncultured Bifidobacteriaceae bacterium
CCATGACGCCGATGCCGCGTTCGTGACAGACGCGGATGAAGTCCACGAGGTTCGAGCGAAACGCGGGCTTGTTCGTGAGGTAGGCGGAATAGCCCAGAAAAACCCGGACCTGATTTAGGTTGAGCCGTTTGGCGTAATCCATGTCGCGCGCCGTTTCCGCGGAACTGTATTGCAGCCACATCTCATTGTGGCCAATGGTGGGCGCGGATTCATAGTTGAACCCGCGAATTTTGGAAATGTCGGGAATGTTTCGCCGCGGTTCCTGCGCGGCACAAAAATGATTCAGCGCAGTGGATGCGACCAGAATCAAAAACAATTTCACACTGTTCATGGTTCAAAATCAGTGTTCCGACTCGCCGGGATTTTCCGGGATGCCGGGGTCGTCGAGGATTTGCACGGCGGTGGCGTCGCCGAGGTCTTTCCAGTCTTGAAGCACCCAGACGACTTTTTTGTCCGGCGTGACTTCGACGAGCTGCGGCCCTTTGCCGCTTCCGCCGCGCGAGCAGAAGATGGTGTTGCCGTTGGCGAGGCGCGTGCAGCTTTGCGGCGCCTGATTGAAACGATAGGCTTCCGGCAGGTCGGTGTTCTTGAATTCCCAGACCGTCTTGCCCTTGGGATTGACCTCGCGCGTGAGGTTGTCCCCTTCATCGGTGATGAGCGTGTTGCCGTTCTTGAGGCGGATGGCGGCCCATGGCGACCGGATTTTGCAGCTCCAGATTTCGTTGAAGTTCTTGTCGTATTCCACGACGTTGTTCATGTTGAGGAAGGAAACGAGGTAGGTTCCCTGTGCGGTGAAGCGCACGCGCCGGAATTCGCCATGGATGTTCTTGACGGCGGGCGGCTGGATGCACGGGAGGTCGTGTTCGACTTCGACGGCTCCGGTCTTGATGTTGACGACCATCAGTTTGGGCGGCAATCCGTTCAGGACGAACATCACCTTGTCCAATCCGATGGGCTGGCAGGTGTGGACTTCCGTGTGATTCGTGCCGGTGCTGTTGTTGCAATCGTAACGCCACACCACTTTTTTTTCCGGCGTGATTTCGGCGACGTATTGCATCCGGGTGAACAGGATGTTGCCGTTGGACAGCATCCACAAGTCGTCGTATTCGTAGCCTTTGCCGGTCTGATAAGTCCAGAGCACCTTGCCGTCGTTGACGAGATACATTTTGGTGTAATTCTCGCCGACGTAGAGCATCGGGTGCTGCGCGAGGCCGTTGCCGGGCAGACCGTCGGGCGTGGGCGCATTCGTCCATTTGGCCACGGGCGATTCGGTCTCGGCCGGCCCCATCGCCGGCACATCGGCGGCGGTGAAGCGTCCAAGCTGGTCCATGCATGGCGTCGTTGTGGACGAGGCGGCGGCGGTTGTGCGGCAGGCGGTCAAGGTGGCGGCCAGGGCGGCCACTGATAACAGTGCAAATAAAGAACGGATTTTTGTGTTCATAGTTTGGTTTTAAGAAGCTGCGTTGATTGGTTTGTTTTGGTTTTGATCTGCCTTCATTATTGTTTCACCGTGATGAGTTCGTCGTCCTTCGGATCCACTTCCACCGTCATGTCCTTGTATTCGTCGAACAAACCTTTGTTGTGAATTTGAATCGCGAACGGCCCTGTTTTGCCGGCGGTCGGGTCGCTGAAATCCACCACTTCAACCGCCTTGCTGCCGGGCGGCTGGGCGACGGCCATGCGCGCCGTTCCTTTTGAAGCATCCACGAGCAGTTCCACGCGGCTCCATTCGTGCGGATCAAATTTTGGATGCGGATGCGATTTGAATTCTCCCTTGCCGGCGTTGTTATGACCGGGGCGATAGTCCCAAGTGTAACCGGGCGGCGGCTGGATTTGGACGGCGGCCAAAGCGTCCAGCGGTTTTTTCCCTTCTTCCGGGCGCGTGCCGAAAAAAAGAACGCATGGCATGTGATCCGGCTTGGTTCCCGAAACATGGCGCACGGTGAACATGATCCGGTAATGGCTGTAATCGTTCTTCGTGTAAAGGACTCCGCGCGCCGTGCCCTTGTCGGCCATCACGCCGTTCGTGACCGTCCACGAATCCGACGGGATTTGAATCCAACCGTCGAGCGATTTGCCGTCGAAGAGGCTGGTGACATTTTCAGTTTTTCCAACGGTGGAACAGCCGGTGATTACGATTGCGGCCAAAAGGCCAAAAGCGAGCGGCGGGAATTTTTTCATGGGATTCTATTATTAATTAAAATGGTTTTGGTCATTCTGACAAACGCGCCGGTTGGTTGCAACGTCCGCAGCGCAGATCATGCACGACAGTTCAACTTCGGGAATCGGATCCCAAATAATCATGGTATTTGCAATCTGTAAAGGTTTTTGGACGAGTTGATGCCCTTCTGGTTGGTGAAATTGAAGTCGCCGATGATGTCGAACTGGTTGGTGAGCAGCCGTGTCCAGTTGGTCAAGGGCGCGGCGAGATTGGTTGAAGCTAAAAGATAATAATTGGCCTTGGCCACACCGCCCGTGCCTCTCAATGCCAGGCCGTTGCCACTGCCGAAAATTGAAATCGCGCCGAAGTGCGGTGACGTCGTAATCACCAACGACAGCGTGCCGCTGGTGTTCAGGGTGTTGGTGTTCCATTCCAGTCCCGCAGCCGGAACGGCCGGGGAGATGCTGGTGAACGCGACGGCGCGACGGTATGGGCGCTGCGCGCCGTCTCGGCAAGTCAATTTGCTCCGGCGCAAATCACAGTTTCACCCATTTGCCTTTTTGTGCCGATTCCTCGACCGCCGCCAGCACGCGCTGGTTTTTCAAGCCGTCCTCGAATGTCGGCTGCACCGATTTCCCGTCGGCGCACGCGTTCGCAAAATCCGCGACGGCATGGACAAACGTGTGTTCGTAACCCAGCCCGTGTCCTGGTGGCCACCAGTTGCCAACGTAAGGATGGATGCCGTCGCGCGCGGTCACGATGATTTCGCGGAAACCCTGACGGTCCTTCGGGTCGTCCGCATTGAAAAATTTCAGCTTGTTCATGTCCTCGAAATCAAAATATATTGAGCCTTTGCTCCCGTTGATTTCAATTTCAATGTGGTTCTTGCGCCCGGTCGCATAACGCGTCGCCTCCAGGTTCGCCAGCACGCCGCCGTCCATCCGCCCCATGAACATCGCCGAATCCGGCGCGGTGGCCTTGCCCATTTTCTTTTGCCCCTTCGCCAGCGCATCGGTGAGCGGGCGCTCCGGCACGAACGTGTTCAGCAGCCCGCAGACTTCCTGAAACTCGCCGACGAGAAAACGGCCGAGGTCAATGATGTGCGAATTGATGTCGCTGTGGACGCCGCTGCCGCTCGTCTCTTTTTGCAGACGCCAGTTGATCGGAAAATCCGGGTCAGACAGCCAGTCCTGCGCATACCGCGCGTGAAAATGATAAATCCGCCCGAGCGCACCTTCGGAAATCATTCTTTTCGCCAGCGCAATCGCCGGGATGCGGCGGTAATTATGGCAGACCATGTGGACAACTTTTGCCTTTTGCGCGGCGGCGAGCATTTGTTCGGCCTCCTTGACGTTCATCGCGAAAACTTTCTCGCACAAAATGTGCTTGCCGTTTTTCGCGGCGGCGATGGCCATCTCCGCGTGCAGGTTCGGCGGCACGCAAATGTCCACGATGTCAATCAGCGGCGACTCCACGATTTCGCGCCAGTCCGTCGTCGCGTGCTGCCAGCCAAGTAGCGCGCGCGCGGATTGAGTGGCGGCGGTGTCGCGCCCGCAGATCGTGTGCATCTCGACGTTCGCCTTGAGGTGGAAGAATTTCGGCGCCTGACGCCAGGCGTTTGAGTGCGCCCGTCCCATGAAACGGTGGCCGATCAGTCCTACGCGAAATGTTTTCGCCATAAAAGTTGGGGTTGAACTGGATTCGGCTGTCTTTATAGTGAAGCGACGTAACCAAGTCAAACATGTCTTTTACCACCGCACAAATCGCAAAACTCCTCGGCGGCCAAGTGGTCGGCGACCGCAATGCCCCGCTGAGAAACTTCGCCCCAGCCGAATCCGCCCAGAAAGGCGACCTCACCTTTGCCGAAAACGAAGACTATTTCATCCACGCCGAGCAAAGCGCCGCGACTGCAATCATCGCTGAAAAAAAGTTTTCTTCCGCGAAAAAAATCCTGATTCACGTTCCGAACGCCCGGATTGCCTTTGCGAAGGCGCTCCCGCTCTTTTTCCCGGAACAAAAATTCGCCGGTGGAATTCATCCGACTGCCGTCATCGCCAAATCCGCGCACGTTGACCCGACCGTGCACATCGGGCCGCATTGCACCGTCGGCGAACGTGTGAAAATCGGCGCGCGCTCCGTTTTGCACGCCGGAAATTTTGTCGGAGACGATTCACAGCTTGGCGACGACGTGATTTTATTTCCCAACGTCACGGTTTATCCACGTTCTCAAATCGGCAGCCGCGTCCGCATCCACGCCAATTCTGTCATCGGTTCGGACGGCTACGGCTACGTCCAGGACGGCGGCATCCACCACAAAGTGTTGCAGATTGGAAGCACCGTCATCGGCGACGATGTGGAAATCGGCGCGGGCTGCGCGATTGACCGCGGCGCGCTCGGCTCGACCGTCATCGGCAAGGGCACGAAGCTCGATAATCTCGTCCACATTGCCCACAACGTGGAAATTGGAGAGCATTGCCTGCTCTGCGCCCAGGTCGGCATCGCCGGCAGCGCGAAAGTTGGAAATTACGTCGTCATGGGCGGACAGGTCGGCATCGCCAGCCATTTGAAAATCGGAAATCAAGTGACCATCGCCTCCAAATCCGGCGTGATGCACAACATTCCCGACGGTGAAAAATGGCTCGGCGCGCCCGC
>CAYPTV010000278.1:0-4805 GCA_964413505.1 uncultured Bifidobacteriaceae bacterium
GTCAGGCGGACAAGCTGTTCGTAAGTCACGGATTTGTCGGCGTGGATGACGAGCGTGAGCGGTTCGTCGGAATTTTTCGCGGCGCTGGCGAAACTGGATTTCAGTTCCGCTTCGCTGCCGACAATTTTGTTGGCGAAATAAAACCGTCCGCTCGAATCAATGGCCACCGCCACGCTCGGTTTGTCCGTGCCGGGCAAATCGCTGGCGGTCGGCGGTTGCAGTTCCACATGCAATCCTTGCACCGGCAGCAGCGCGCCGAGCATCAGGAAAATCACGAGCAGAAAAAGGACGGCGGCGAACGGCGCAACATCAAACGGGCTGCGCAGCAACCGGGTGTTGCGCGGGAATTTCATGAGGGTTTGCCGTTGCCGTTCTCGGTGACGATGTTGACGATTTCGCCGGAGACGCGTTCCATGTCGAGGACGATTTTGTTGACGCGGCTGACGAGGTAATTGTATCCGGCATGTGCGAAAATCGCCACGGCGATGCCCCCCGCCGCGCAAATGAGCGCGTGCCAGATGCCGTCCGACAATAATTCCATGTTTGAATACAAACCTTCCTTTCCGACAACCTTGAAGACATCCATGAACCCGATGATTGTGCCGAGCAGGCCGAGCAGTGGCGCGATTTGCCCGATGGTCGCCAGCAAATTTAATTTTTCCTCGAGCAGCGGCACTTCGGTCAGGCCGGCTTCCTCGACGGCTTCGCGCACGCGCTCGCGGCCTTTGTCGCGGTTGAGGATGGCGGTTTTGACCAGCCGCGCGACCGGGCCGGGCGTGGCGTCGCAGATCGAAATGGCCTCGACGACGTTTTCACGCTTGAGCACATTGCGCACGCCGTTGAGAAACTCAGTGGAATTGATCTGCGAGCGGTGGCAGTGCAGCGCACGTTCGATGAACACGGCGATGGCGATGGCTGCGGCGATCAAAATCAGCCAGATCACCGGGCCGCCGTTGGCTAGAAGCGTTGGCATGAACGTTTTATAGGCTTTTGCGTGCGAAGTTCAAAGCGGAAAATTCGGAGAAGGAAGCCGGGCGACGGAACAATTTCCCACTTCTAAATTCTGGCTTCCAACTTCCGGCTTCTGTAAGCTCAATTGAATATGGCTGTCGCAGACGAAAAAGTTCTCGTTTTCCCCCGCTCGCTTTTTGAGCGGCTCGGCGTTTTTCAGGGATTCAGCAACGATGTTGGCCGCTATCTGCCCGCGATCCTTGACAAAAACAACAACAGCTTCCAGCCGCGCGCCCAGGCTGAAACCAATCCTGACTTCAAGCAGATCATTCCATACGTCGTGGTGACCGATGGAAAAAGCATCCTCCATTATGTTCGCGGCAAGAAGGCTGGCGAGCAGCGGCTGGTCGCCAAAGGTTCCATCGGCATCGGCGGACACATTAATGACGAAGACCACTCGCTGTTCGCGGACGGAATGCAGGCGTTTCAAGCCGCCGTCGAGCGCGAGGTGCGCGAGGAACTTTCTGTTCAAGGCGCTTTCGACGCAAAACCCGTCGGCCTGATCAACGACGATTCCACGGAAGTCGGCCGGGTGCATTTCGGCATCGTTCATTTGCTGTTCCGCACGCCGGACAAGGTGAAGAAAAACGAACAGGTCATCACGCAGGTCGAGTTTGTTCCCATTGAAGAACTGAAGGCGAAACGCGAGCAGATGGAAACCTGGTCGCAGCTTTGCCTCGACAATCTTGAGGCGTTGTTGAAAGCAAAATAAATTTAATTCCGCGCACCAAATTATGGGCCTCATTTTCAAAGACGCCGACCACAAGCCGCTCGACCCGGCGGTCGCGCGCAAACGCGCGATCCTTTTTTCGCTTCCGTTCGCGGCGGTCGGGTTCATCGCGCTCATTTTGCTGGTGCATGACGGATTGCTCGGCGGATTGGACCGGCAAAAACTGTTCCGGCTTGGCAGCGCGGTCGCCGCCAGCATCGGATTTATCGCGCTCATTTTCGGAATTGTCGCAAAAAAAAGTTCGCTCGCCGGGCAATTGAAGTTGTCCGACCAGATTTCCGAAAAACCCTGGCTCAAGCGCGCGGACTGGGCCGCAGGAAAAATCAAGTCCGACGGCATACCGCACGCGAAATCTTATTTAACCATGGGAATCGCGCTCTGCGTCATCGGCGGACTCATCGCCGGCCTCGTCCTCCCGAAGGCGCTGCGCGACGGAAATTACAACGCGCTCGTCGCGGCAATTTTCCCAATCGTCGGAATTGCTTTTTTGATTTCCGTGATCAAAAAATTTCGCGCGCACCGGCGTTTTGGCGACTGCGCTTTTGAAATGACGCAAACGCCCGCGCCAACCGGCGGCGCGCTCGAAGGCGCGATCCGAACAAGCCTGCCGCTGAAATTTGAAAAAGAATTGCGCGTTGAACTTTTTTGCGTCCGCAAAATTACCTCCGGTTCTGGACAAAACCGCCGCACCGAAGAAAAAATCCTCTGGCGCGACGAGAAAGTTTTCAAACCCAGTTCGGCCGGTCTTGAAGCCGGAAAAATTCCGGTGCAATTCGATTTGCCGCCCGGCCAGCCGCAATGTTCCGAGCGCGGCAACGAGGCGGTTTGCTGGCGGCTCGAAATGAAAATCCCCGCCACAAATTTCCACGCCACGTTCGACGTGCCGGTTTTCAAGATTGCAGGCGACAAGACGATTCCAAAGTCCGGTTGAAATTGTAATTGCGGCAATTCAACCGCATGACAAACTTGGCGAAACCTCAAAGCCATGAGCGATTTCGAAATTGATTCAAACAAATCAGATTCATCTGGCAAACCCAGCGGAATCGGCTCGACGATTTTTTTATTCTTGTTCAGCCTGCCGTTTGCTGGCGTCGGTTTGTTTGCGCTCGTCCAAGGCATCAGAGAATTGATCGCCGGAAAATCTCATGACGGTTTGCCGCTTTGCATAGTGGGACTTGTTTTTTCACTCGCTGGCTTTGGCCTGATGTCCGTCGTGGTTTGGGGAAGAAAAAAACTGCAGAAGGACGCCGAGTTGAAAGCGCGCTTTGCCGACAAGCCGTGGATGATGCGCGACGATTGGGCGGACGGAAAAATAAAATCATCAGCTTCGGGGCAACTGATTATTTATCTCGTTTTCGCCGCCGCTTTTTGCGGCATCGGCGGATTGGGAACGGCCTTGGCGGTTCCCGACGCGCTGCACAAGCATCAATACGGCGGACTGATGGTTTTGCTTTTTCCAGCGGTCGGAATCGGTTTTCTTATCGCGTTCATCAACGTCTGGCGCTCGCAGCGACGTTTCGGAAAATGCTTTTTTGAACTTGCACAAACTCCAATTCCGCTCGGCGGAACTTTGGACGGGATGATTCAAACCGGCAAACCATTGAAATTGGAACATGAGTTGAACCTGAAAATTTCCTGCGTCCGCCAAGTCACAACCGGTTCGGGCAAAAATCGCAGCACCAATGAATACATTCTCTGGCAGGAAGAAAAAATTTACTCAAGCCAGGCAAATTTGCCTGAACCCGAACCCGGCCATACCGGAATTCCGGTTCATTTCAAATTGCCGGACAATCAGCCGGAATCAATCGCCGGCAGCGGCGACGGAATTCACTGGCGGCTCGAAGTAAAATCAAAAATGCGCGGCCCGGGTTTTCACGCAATTTTCGATTTGCCGGTTTTCAAAATCGCTGGCGCAGAAATTTCCGATTCAAGCGTAACTGAAGCCGATGATTCCGACCCGACGGCCGCGCTTGCCGCGCCAATCGAAGAAATCCGGCGCGAAGAAAATTCAAAAATAAAAATCTTCGAAGGGCCGAACGGACGTGAATTTTATTTTCCGCCCGCGCAAAATATCGGCGCGGCGCTGCTCGTGACGATAGCGGCGTTCGTCTGCATCGGCATCGCCATCGGCACATATCATCTGCACGCGCCGATTGTTTTTCCGATTGTGTTTGGCTTGGTCAGCGTTCTTACGATTTACGGCGCATTCAGCGCATGGTTCAAATCCAGCCGCGTGACGATTGATTACACCACCGTTCGCGTCACAACCCGCTGGCTGATTTTAAGCCGCGCGCGGGAATTTTCCGCGAGCAACGTTGCGCGATTTGCGACGAAAGTCGGATTGCAAAGCGGTTCGCAAATTTTCACCGACATTTTAATCGTCAGACGCAGCGACGAAGAAAGTTTCAGCGCGCACGACGAAAAGCTTCAGGACATATTTCAAGACGCCGAATCTTCCGGCCCAAAAAAAGTCGTCGCGCGATTTCAACAAGTTGCCGCGCGCGCTGGCGTCACCGCCGCCAGCAGCATTGCCAGCGCCGCCGAAGCCGATTGGCTCGTCGCCGAAATGAACAAGGCACTTGGCCGCAAATAAAATTTCTCGGCAATTTCGACGGATCGGCTACGCTCACGCCAATCGGTGAGTGCAAAACTTAAAACTAAAAATCCAAAACCAAAAATCTCTGCAAACTGGCGCAAGGAAGTCGAGCGCATTTTGATTTCCCAGGAACAAATCGCGCGCCGCGTCAAAATCCTCGCGCGCGAAATCGAGCGCGATTTTCGCGGGCGCGAAACAGTTGTCGTCTCGCTCTTGAGCGGCACGGTGATGTTTCTCGCCGATTTGATCCGCCATTTGAACCTGCCGCTGCGCCTGGATTTCATCGGCGTTTCCAGCTATGGCGCCGGCACGGAATCTGGCGATCTGGTTTTCACCAAAGAATTGCGGCTCGACGTTCGCGGCCGGGACGTTTTGCTTGTGGACGACATTTTGGACACAGGCAAAACCATGATCCGCGTGCTGCCGAAGCTCCGCGCGCTCAAGCCGCGCCGGATAAAAGTCTGCGTG
>CAYPTV010000279.1:0-4778 GCA_964413505.1 uncultured Bifidobacteriaceae bacterium
CGTCGCCTCCGTCAATCCCAACGGTAGCACCAACTCGTCGCCGGTCAGCGCCGTCATCACGGCGACGGTTCCACCGCAGATCAACAGCGTGCAGTTGCTGAACGGAAGTATTGTTTTCAGCGGCGGCGGCGGAACTCCTGGCCAGCCTTATTACATCCTGGCTTCGACGAACCTCGCCCTGCCACTGGCGCAATGGACGCCGATATTGACCAATTATTTTGACGGCGCCGGAAATTTCGGCAGCACCAATTCCATTGATCCAGGCGCGCCGCAGGAATTTTACCTGTTGCAACTGCCGTGACGTTGGGTTTTGGATTCGCTCATATTTTTGTCTGATGGCGTCCGCCACCGGACAAGCTATATTTTTGCGGCAGCCCGCGCGAAATTTTCAAGCGGCATGGTATTTTTGACATGAAAACATTTATTCACGCGCTGGTTCTGATTTCGCTCTTGGGTTCCATGGCATTCGGGCAATTGCCGGCCTTTCCCGGCGCGCAGGGCTTTGGCCGCTTCGCCACCGGCGGGCGCGGCGGCACGGTCTATCACGTCACCAACACCAACGACTCCGGCGCCGGCTCGTTCCGCACCGGTGCCACCACGCCAAACTCCACCATCGTCTTCGATGTCGGCGGCGTCATCCGCATCAGCAACGTGGTGGCTGTGGCCAACAATGTCACCATTGCCGGCCAGACCGCCCCCGGCGGCGGCATCACAATTTACGGCCATCGCCTGTCCTACTCCGGCGCCAACAACACCATCACCCGGTTCATCCGCGTCCGCATGGGCAATCACGCCAATGGCTTAAGCGCCCCCGCCACCGGCGATGACAACGATTCCATCACCATCGCCAACGGCCACGACATGATTTTTGATCATCTCTCGGTTTCCTGGGGGCAGGACGAAACCTTTTCCATCAGCGGCAGCAACCCGACGAACATCACCATCCAGAGCACGATTGTTTCGCAGGGATTGTTGAGCCATTCGGCTGGGGGATTGATCCAGACCGTCGGCGGCGTGAGCATTCTGCGCAGCTTTTACATTGACAACGTCACGCGCAATCCAAAGGTCAAGGGCGTCAACGAATACGTCAACAACGTCATTTATAACTGGGGCACGGACGCCTACATCCTGGGCGGCGATTCCACCGGCGACACGTATGCGAATGTCATCGGCAATTATTTCATCAACGGACCCAACAGCGCCTCCACGGCCTTTGACCGGGGCAACCTGAACTTCCACCTCTACGCCACCAACAACTGGCAGGACGCAAACCTCAACGGCGTTTTGGACGGGGCCGAGCTGGCACAGACCAATTACGATGTGAACGACTGGCAGTCGGCGCCGTTTGCTTATCCGATCACCAACGCGCTGCCGCCGCTGACCGCGCTCAAGCTCGCCATCAGCGACGCCGGCGACTCGTGGCAGCGCGATTCGGTGGACAACCAAATGTTCACTGAACTCACGTCGTGGGGAACGCTCGGCGAAACCATTACCAGCGAATATCAGTCGCCGATGAACGGGCCGGGCGTCGTCAATGGCGGCACGCCTTACACCGACACCGACCAGGACGGAATGCCGGATTTCTGGGAACTCGGCACCGGCTCGGACCCGACCGTGGCCAACAACAACGATCCCAGTCCCAGCGGCTCCGGCTACACGCGGCTGGAGGATTATTTGAACTGGCTCGCCGACCCGCATGGCATCGCGCTGACCAACACGACGGTGGACGTGGACTTGCATCAGTTCACGCAGGGATTTTTGGATTCAAATCCGGTCTATTCCGTGACCGGAGCAACGAACGGAACAGTTGTTCTGCTGGGCGGGCGTTTCGCGCAGTTTGTGCCGGCCGCAAATTACATCGGGCCGGCGGGCTTCCAATTCACCGTCGCGGACGCCGACGGCAGCACCCTCACGCGGCCGATAAATTTATTTTTCACGCCGCTCGCCCAATCGTTCAATCCCATCTGGCACGGCGATGACGCCACCAACAACTGGAGCACGCTCGGCGACAACAACTGGTCCGATGGCATTTCACTTTTGTATCCGTTCCACACCGGCGACAAAGCGACCTTTGATGATTCAGGCTCGACCAATCCGGCGGTCAATTTGGTCGGCGCGCTTCAGCCCGCGTCCGTGACAGTCAATGCGACAAAAAATTACACCTTCAGCGGCAGCGGCTCGCTCGCCGGCGCCATGGCGTTGAACAAGACCAACAGCGGCACTCTCACACTGAATACCACCAACACTTTCACCGGGGCCACAACTGTCGGCGGCGGGGCATTGATCGTGAACGGCAGTTTGAGCCAGAGCACTGTGACGGTTTACAGCGGCGGCACGCTGGGTGGCGGCGGGAGCCTCGGCGTTTCGCCCGTGCTGAATTCCGGCGCGAGCCTTTCCCCGGGCAATGACGTCGGTGGCCCCGGCACGCTGACCATTTCCAATTCGCTCACCGAGTCCGGCGGCGTCATCAACCGCTTCGACCTTTCCGACGACCCGACGGGCCTCGTCAAAACGAACGATCAAGTCAAGGTCACCGGCGCGCTGGCGGTCAGTGGCATCAACCCCATCCGCGTCAACCTGCTCAACGGCCCGCTGCTCAACGGCACTTACACGCTGTTCAAATACGCGAGCTTCACCGGCAACCTCACCAACTTCACCCTCATCAACGCGAACGGCGTCCTGACCAATCCGCCGGGCGAGATTGATATTTTGGTGAACAACATCCGCACGCCGGCAAATCTCGTCTGGGCCGGCGACGGCGTGAACAACACTTGGGACACCGGCACGTCCACGAATTGGCTGAACGGGGCCGCCCCCGCTGTGTTTTACTTTTTCGACTCGCCGGTCTTCGACGACACCGGCTCCACCAATCCGGCGATCAACCTCATCGGCACCAACACGCCCGCGTCCGTGACCTTCAACGCGACAAAAAATTACACGCTGGGCGGCAGCGGCCGGATCAGCGGCTATGGCACGCTCACCAAAACCAATTCCGGCACGCTCACCATCCTGGCCACGAACGATTTCGCCGGTCCGACCGTGATCGCCGGCGGCACCTTGAGCATTCCGTTTGTGGCGAACGGCGGCGTTGCCAGTCCGCTTGGCGCGGCGGACAACACTTCCGGCAACCTGATCTTGAGCGGCGGCACCTTGCGTTACACCGGCGCCAGCGCCAGCACGGACCGCGGCCTGACGCTGAATCCCCCCGGCGGCACCATCGAGGTCACCAACAGCTCCACGACCCTGGCCTTGGGCGATGTCCTGGCGGGAACGGGCGCGCTGAATAAAACCGGCGCCGGCAGCCTGTCGCTGAACGGCGCCAGCACCTTCAGCGGCGGCGTGAATGTGACGCGGGGAACGGTGATTCTCGGCAACAACGCCGGCTTTGGCACCGGCGTCATCACCCTCAACGGCAGCACCAGCAGCGCGACCCTCCAGTTTGGCATCAGCAGCGGCACGCTCAACAACACGCTGAACGTCACTGGCACCAATAATTTCGTCACGCAAGACGGCAACAACTACATCACGGACATGACCGGTGATGGCACCTTGACTTTGAACGGCGGGGCGACCTTCTCCTTTACCGGCGACATGACCGCCTTCAGCGGCACCATCCGCATCGGCACCGCCACCAATCCACGTTTTTATCCCTCGCTGGGCAATCCGAATCCGAACATCGGCACCGGCAGTTCCAACGCCGTCTTCGATCTGGGCAACACCTCCGCCACGCTGAACAACCGCAACGGCGGCATCACCGTCTATCTGGGCGCGCTGATTGGCGGGGCCAGCACCAGCCTCGAAGGCTCCACTTCGGCGAACAACCTCACCACCTACGTCATCGGCGGAAAAAATCTGGACACCACCTTCGCCGGCAAGATTTACGAATATGTTCCCTTCCGATCCAACAACATCGTCAAGGTCGGCACCGGCACCTTCACGCTCACCGGCGCGAACACCTATACTGCCGGGACGATTGTCAACGGCGGCACGCTGCTGGTGAACAACACCACCGGCAGCGGCACGGGCACCAATTACGTGGCCGTGAACAGCGGCGGCGCGCTCGGCGGCACTGGATTCATTTACGGCGCGGTCACAAATTACGCCGGCGGCACGATCTGGCCCGGCAGCAACGGCGTCGGCCAGCTCACGCTCAAGAGCAACCTGTTCCTCGCGGCCGGCTCCTTCCTGAATTTCCAGCTCGGCACCAGCAGCGACAAACTCGTCGTCTCCAACGCGCTCTTCCTGAACGGCACCATCAACATCACCAATGCCGCCGGTTTCGGGCCGGGCACTTACACGAACATCATCTATGGCGGCGCATTGGGCGGCGTCATGCCCGCCGTCGGCAGCAAGCCTTCCGGTTTCAGTGTGACCATCAAAACCAACACCCCGGGCCAGGTTCGCCTTGTTGTGCAGACCGAGACGCCGCCGTCATTCGGCAGCGTCAAGCTGGCCGGGACCAATCTGGCGTTCAGCGGCAGTGGCGGGCCGACGAACGTTCCTTACCGTGTGCTGATGACCACCAACCTGGCTCTGCCTGTGGCCGGCTGGTCTTGCATCGTCACAAATCAATTTGATGCCACCGGCAATTTCATTTTCACCAACGCCGTCAATCCCGATGCGCCGCAAGGATTTTATTTACTGCAACTGCCGTGAAATACATCATGCCCTTCCATAAATCCATCTGGTTCCAAATGAACTCTAACATCATCAACACGTCCACAGCGCTTTTCCTCGTTGCCTGGGGATTGGCCGCATCCTGCCCAGCCCAGACCGCG
>CAYPTV010000280.1:0-4766 GCA_964413505.1 uncultured Bifidobacteriaceae bacterium
GGAATGCTCGCCGCCAGCGAACAAATCGAAACCGACCAGCTCGATTATTTTGTCATCACCGGCGAGCTTGCGCTGACCGGCGCGGTCCGGCCGGGCAAGGGAATTCTGCCGATTGCCCTTCGTGCGAAAGCCGACGGCAAAACTGGAATTTTGGTTCCGGCGGAAAATGCGGCGGAAGCGGCGGTCGTCGCCGGCCTGCAAGTCATTCCGGTTCAAAACTTGCGCGAAGCCGCGCAATTTCTCGAAGGCGAAATAAAAATCGCGCCCGCGAAAGTGGACATCGCAAAATTGTTCGAGCACGAGCAGGATGACGACTGCGATTTCGCGGAAGTCAAAGGCCAGGAAAATGTGAAGCGCGCGCTCGAAATCGCCGCTGCTGGCGGACACAACATTCTGTTGATCGGCCCGCCGGGCACCGGCAAATCCATGCTCGCAAAACGGCTGGCGACAATTCTGCCGCCGCTGACTTTGGACGAAGCTTTGGAGACGACGAAAATTCACAGCATCGTCGGCTTGCTGAAACCCGGCCAGGCGCTTGTGACCCAGCGGCCGTTTCGCGCACCGCATCACACCGCGAGCGACGCCGGACTTTTGGGTGGCAACATAAATCCGACGCCCGGCGAAATTTCGCTCGCGCACCACGGCGTTCTGTTTCTGGACGAACTGCCGGAATTCAAGCGCAGCGTTTTGGAGACGATGCGCCAGCCCCTCGAAGAAGGCCGCGTGACCATTTCGCGCGCCGCCGGCACGATGACTTTTCCGTCGCAATTCATGCTGGTCGCCGCGATGAATCCGACGCCCGACGGAAAAATGCCGGGCGAATCCAAAAGTTCGCCGCGCGAAATTCAAAATTATTTGGGCAGGATTTCCGGCCCGCTGCTGGACCGGATTGATCTGCACGTCGAAGTGCCGCAGGTGAAGTTCCGGGAAATTTCCGGCGACAAAACCGGCGAGGCTTCCGCAGAAATCCGCGGGCGCGTCATCGCCGCGCGAAAAATTCAGCAAAGGAGGTTCGCGCACAAGCCGAAAATCACCTGCAACGCGCGCCTCGGCCCGAAGGAGCTGAAGGAATTTTGCGCGCTTGATGACGCGACCAAGGAACTGCTCAAAAACGCGATGACGGAATTGAATTTCAGCGCGCGGGCCTACGACCGGATTTTGAAGGTGGCGCGGACGATTGCGGACCTGGCCAGCGCGGAAAACATTTCCAGCGAGCACATTTCCGAGGCGGTTCAATACCGTTCGCTCGACCGGCAGTTGTGGACATGAACATTTTTCCGCCTGAATTGTCATATTTTCTGAAACGAAAAATCGTTGTGAAAAAGCTGAAAAATGGACATATAATTTCATGGTTGCACTTGAAAAGATTTAGACTGCGAAAATTTACAATTGTCGGATTCCTGCTGTTGGCGGCGCTGGGCTTGACTGCGCCGGTCGCGCGCGCGGCGAGCTTCACCGCGTCGCTCGACCGCGACACCATTGCGCTTGGCGAACGGGCGACGCTGACGTTGAGGTTTGACGGGGACGCTCCGCAAAATCCCCCGCAGCTTTCAGCAGTTCCGGGATTGGGCCTCGGCTACGTCGGAAACCAGTCCATGAATCTCAGCATCAACGGCGTTGACAGCTCGATTGTCACCTACACCTACGCGGTGACGCCCACGAAGAGCGGAGAATTTACAATTCCAGTCGTTGCGACCGACGCGAACGGCAACTCGATTTCCGCAACTCCGGTCAAGCTTACCGTGACCGCAGCCAGCGCTCCAACCGCCGCCGCCGTCAATTCCGGGAACGAGGTCGTTTTTCTGAAGCTGTCCTTTCCGAAGCCAAAAATTTACGTCGGCGAACCCATCGTGGTCCGGCTCGACATTTACCTCCGCGACGACGTGCAAAATTTCGGGAACTTCCAGTTGACCGGCACGCCTGCCGATGGTTTCAAGCCCGGCAAAATTGTGGAACTGCAAAACCAGCGCCGCCGCGTGCAGGTCGCCAACCGCGTTTATACGGTCATTCCGCTCGCCGTGCCGCTCACCGCCGTCAGAAACGGCGCGCTGACAGCCGGCCCGTTCACCGCAAACATGGTTGTCGTCCTGCCGTCGCAAAATGAAGGCGGCGATCCGTTCATCCAGCAATTTTTCAACCAGGGACAGCAAAAACAAATTTCACTCGCCACCGACGCAGCTGGCGTCGAATCGCTGCCCCTGCCGGAAGCGAACAAACCGGCGAACTTCACCGGTGCCATCGGGAATTTCACCATGACCGCCACCGCCGGCCCGACGAACGTGACGGTCGGCGATCCTGTGACCGTCCGCGTGCAGATTTCCGGACGCGGCGAGTTGGATGCCATTCAATTGCCCGACCAGTCATCGCTCCAGAATTTCAAGATTTTCCCGCCCACGGCGAAAACGGAAATCACCGACCAGCTTGGACTCGAAGGCCAAAAGACAATTGAAGAGATTGTAACACCACAAAATGCCGACGTGCATGAATGGCCGCAATTTTCCTTTTCATTCTTCAACCCCGACGATGGAAAATACCACACGCTCACACAAGCCGCCGTGCCGCTCACCGTGAAGGCCGCCGGCACTTCGCCAATGCCGATGATTGCGGCAAACAAAACTTCCGCGCCGGAAAACCAGTCGCCGCAGGACATTTTGCCGATCAAGGAAAACCTGGGATCGTTGACGCAAAATAAAATTCCGCTCGTCGCGCAGCCGATTTTTCTCGCCGCGCAAAGTTTGCCGGTGCTGGCGTTTCTGGCCGCGTTCATCTGGCGCCAGCGCGCCGACAACTTGGCCAATAATCCGCGCCTCCGCCGTCAGCGCGCCGTGGCGCAGCTTGTTGCTGGCGGTTTGAGCGACCTGAACAAATTTGCCGCAGAAAATAAATCCAATGAGTTTTTTGCCATGCTGTTCCGATTACTACAGGAGCAGCTGGGTGAACGGCTTGATTGTCCGGCCACCGCCATCACCGAGGCCGATGTGGATCAGCGCTTAATTCTGCTTGGCGCAAGTCCAGCCACGTTGGAATCACTCCGTGAACTCTTTCAATTATGTAATCAAGCGCGTTATGCGCCGATTCAAACGCGTCAAGAACTTGTTGCCGTGGCGGCAAAATTCAAGAAAGTCGTTGGCGAACTCCAGAGTTTGAAGCCATGAAAAATCTTTTTGCCAGCCTGTGCGTGCTGTTGTTCGCCGGAAATATTTTTGCCGCGGATGTCGCCACCGATTTTTCGGGGGCCAACGAGCTTTACGCCAAAGGCAAATTCGCGGAGGCCGCCTCGACTTACGAAAAAATTCTACAGACCGGCGCGACTTCCCCGGCGCTGCTCTTCAATTGCGGCAACGCGGAATTCAAGTCCGGTCATCTCGGCAAAGCCATCGCCGCCTATCGGCAGGCGGAGCTGATTTCGCCGCGCGATGCGGAGCTGCGCGCCAATCTCGCGTTCGTCCGCAACCAGGTGCAAGGCGCGGCGCTGCACGAAAACCGCTGGCAGAACTGGATTGGCTCGCTCACGCTGAACGAAGGCGCGCTGCTCGCCGCTGTTTTTTTCTGGGCGCTGTTTGCGCTGCTGGCCGTGCGGCAGATCCGTCCTGCGCTCGCGCCGAAGCTGCGGAGCGCTACGCAACTGGCGGTCGTGGCCGCGATTTTTTCCGGCGCGGTGCTGGCGTTGCAGGCGGCGAATCATTTCAATTTGGCGGTGGCCGTGGTGACCAGTGCCGAGACGACGGCGCGCAGCGGGCCTTTTGACGAGGCGCAGAGCGCGTTCACGGCGCACGACGGCGCGGAGCTGCAGGTTTTGGATCGCCATGACGACTGGGTTCAGGTCGTCAACGGCGCGGGCAAGATCGGCTGGTTGAGCCGCAAGCAGGTGGAAGTGTTGCCCGGCGCGTAGCTGCGACGCCCCATCGCCAGTCCGTGCGGAAAGCAAACGCGGCGAAGGCGTCGCTTTCACCCGGCGGCGATGGGGCGTCGCCGTTACGCAAATTTGCTTGAACGCCGGAAAAATTTTAGTGTCAGAATGTCGTCCACGGAAAAAACGAATTAAAACATGAGCACAGGAATTAACGCGATTAACGAAGCGGTGAAGGAAGCGAGTGCGTTCACGCATCCGCTGTTTAACGAACTCGGCAAAGTCATCGTCGGCCAGCAATACCTGACCGAGCGGCTGGTGATCGGCCTGCTGGCCAACGGGCACGTTCTGCTCGAAGGCGTGCCGGGACTGGCGAAAACCTTGTCCGTCAAAACGCTTTCGCAGTGTTTGAGCGTGAAATTTTCGCGCCTGCAATTCACGCCGGACATGCTGCCCGCCGACGTCATCGGCACGCAGATTTATAATCCGCAGTCCGGCGGTTTCTCCACGCGCAAAGGGCCGGTGTTCGCCAACCTCGTCCTCGCTGATGAAATCAACCGCGCGCCGGCGAAGGTGCAAAGCGCGTTGCTCGAAGCGATGCAGGAAAAGCAGGTCACCATCGGCGACCAGACTTACAAGCTGGAGGAACCATTCCTCGTGCTCGCCACGCAAAACCCGATTGAACAGGAAGGCACGTATCCGCTGCCCGAGGCGCAGGTGGATCGTTTCATGTTGAAACTGAAGATCGGTTATCCGACGCGCGCGGAAGAACGGCAGATTTTGGAAACGATGGCGAAAACTTCCGGCCAGCCGAGCGCGAGCGCCGTCGTGACGCCGCTGCAAATTCTCAAGGCGCGCGAAGTCATCAACGACATTTACGTGGACGACAAGGTGAAGGATTACATCGTGGACCTCG
>CAYPTV010000281.1:0-4765 GCA_964413505.1 uncultured Bifidobacteriaceae bacterium
CCCGCATCGCGCGCCATTTGTAATGGTCGCCGCCCAGCCACGGCTCGTGGACATTCGCGAACTGCCGGTCCTCCGCCAAATCCTTCGGCAAGAGATGGCAGTGATAATCAATGATCGGTTGTTTCGACGCCGTGCCGTGGTAAAGCTCGCGGGCCACGCCGTTCGACAGCAGGAAGTCTTTGTCGCAGAATTTCATGTTGGTTTGATGTTAAATCGTCTGGCTCAAATAGCCGCCGTCCACCCGGATGTCCGTGCCGGTGACGAAGGAGCTGGCCTTGTTCGAGGCGAGGAAAATGCAGGCGCCAATGAGTTCGCTGGATTCGCCGAACCGGTTCATCGGCGTGTGGCCCCAAATCGCCTTGGTGCGCGCCGTGGGCGTGCCGTCGTCGTTGAACAGCAGCTTGCGGTTCTGCTCGGCGGGGAAAAAGCCGGGCGTGATGGTGTTCACGCGCACGCCTTTGGGGGCCCATTCGCGAGCGAGAAATTGCGAGAGGTTCAGCACCGCGGCCTTGGCGGCGGAGTAGCTGACGACGCGAGAGAGCGGCAGGTGCGCCGAGACGCTGGCAATGTTAATGATGCTGCCCCTGCCGCGTTTGCACATGGCCGGGCCAAATTCCTGGCACGGCAGGAACGCGCCGCCGATGAGGTTGAGGTCGAAATTGGCCTTGAGCGCTTCGAGTGTAATTTTCTCGAACGGATTTTCCGGGGTAACCGTGACCTTGGGATCATTGCCGCCGGCGGCATTCACAAGAATCGTCGGCATACCGAGCGCGGCCTCAATTTTCTGGTGCGCCTCGGCGAGATTCGAACGCGAACTTGCATCACACGAAAAAAATGCCGCCTGACCGCCCTTGTCCGTGATGGTTTTGACGCGGTTCTGGCCGCGTTCCTCGTTGCGGCCGAGCACGGCGACTTTTGCGCTGGCGGCCGCGAGGCCGTCAGCCAATGCGCCGCCCAGCACGCCCGTCGCGCCGATGACCACGGCGACTTCGCCTTTGAGTGAAAAGATTTCAGATGTATTCATATTTTATTTTGTTGGTAGGGCTGACCTGCGGGTCAGCCAAGGCGGCGCAGCAGCACCGTCCCACCTGATTTAATTTTACCGCTGCACCCGCGCACCGCCGCCGCCAATGGTTTTTTCCACTTCCTTGCGGGTGGCCATGCTCGTATCGCCGGGCGTGGTCGAGGCCAGCGCACCGTGCGCGGCGCCGTATTCGACAGCCTTCTGCGCGTCGTTGAATTCCATGAAACCGAATTGCACGCCGGAGGCAAAGCTGTCGCCGCCGCCGACGCGGTCGAGGATTTCGAGGCCGGGATATTGCTTGCTCTCGTGAAATTTGCCGTCGTGCCAAAGAATCGCACTCCAGTCGTTCTTCGTCGCCGTGATGACATGGCGCAGCGTGGTCGCGGCAACCTTGAAATTCGGAAATTCTTTCACGGCCGTCTCGATCATCGCCTTGAACGCGTCGGTCTCGATGTGCCCAAGCGTTTCCTGACCTTTGACGGCAAAGCCGAGCGATGCGGTGAAATCCTCTTCGTTGCCGATCATCACATCCACATACTTCGCGATCTCGCGATTCACCTCCTGCGCCTTCTTGAGACCACCGATGGTTTTCCAGAGCGACGGGCGGTAGTTCAAATCGTAACTGACTATCGTGCCATATTTTTTGGCGGCTTTAACGGCCTCGACGGTCAATTCAGCCGTGGAAGCGGAGAGCGCCGCGTAGATGCCGCCGGTGTGAAACCAGCGCACGCCAACCTTGCCGAAGATGTGATCCCAATCAATGTCGCCGGGCTTGAGCTGTGAGGCGGCGGTGTTGCCGCGATCGGGATTGCCGACCGCGCCGCGAATGCCGAAGCCGCGTTCAGTGAAATTCAAACCGTTGCGAACGGTGCGGCCAATGCCGTCGTCCTCGCGCCACTTGATGAAATCCGTGTCCACGCCGCCCTGCATGATGAAGTCCTCGATGAGATGGCCGACCTCGTTGTCCACGAACGCGGTGACGACGGCGGTTTTGTAGCCGAAGCATTTGCGCAGGCCGCGCGAAGTGTTGTATTCGCCGCCGCCTTCCCACGCGGTGAACGAGCGCGCGGTGCGGATGCGCCCTTCGCCGGGGTCGAGCCGCAGCATGACTTCGCCGAGCGAGATTTGATCGTATTTACAGGTGGATTTGTCGCGTAGTTGAATTGGCATAAAGTTTCCAGATTCTAATGAAAAAACGTGAACAAACTCAAACACAATGATTCGCGCAAAATGTTCAACGCTGAAAAACCCTTCGCCCGTGGGAACGGGAGAAGGTGGCCGCAGGCCGGATGAGGGTTGTCAGGAAAAATATTCAATCGCGAACCACGCCAAACAGGCGAACGCGAATTCAAATGCGCTGAAGGCATGGCGGAAGATTTGCAGTTTGAAAAAGCCGCGCTGCTCCGCGACCAGATCAAGGAACTCAAACACATGCGGGACGGCACGAAATCCGAAGCGAAGCCGGTGAATTATCGGAAATCAAAACGGGCAAGGAAATAATTACTTAACCGTCATGGATTGCGAAATAGAATTAGTCTGCGATGAAGTTGTTAAATTGTCCGTAGAACTTTTTGCATTTCGATCACCAAAATAGTATCCAGCAAAAAAAGAAACCACGGAGAAAATCAAACTCGCCAAAGCAATCTTATCTGCTCTCGACCATTTTTTCTTTTCCTTTTCTTCAATTCTGGACAATTCAATCTTGGCGAGAATTGCCAATCCATTGTCAGACGGAAAAACTACCATTCCGTCATCGCGGTTCAAAACAGTCAGATACTTTCGCGATGGAGAACACATGAAATGTATGGCGTGGTCGATGTCCGCATCTTCAATACTGTGCTTCGACTTTAGTGGGCCTAGAACCTCAGATGCTGGACGACATTTCAAATAATCAGGCTCTCGTCGCCATTCTTGCTCAACGGCTTCAAGAACCCATATCGAAATTTTTTCAACAGTTGGTTTTTCGACAGATGATGCCATGAAGTTAATTTAGCGCCGTCGGCGCGACATCTTTGTAGAACCAAACCCAAACCAAATCAAGCTCCTTGCGGAGTGCCACCGTTGCGAACGGCCATAAATTCGTAGGAGTCGAGGTGACGAGACTCAAATCAAAAAATCAGAGACTCCTTACGTCGTCTCCTACAAGTAAATTTTCCAGCGGCGCGACACCACCCGTTGCAGTCGGCCACCAGCGGAACGGCATTTCATATATCGTAGCAGCCGACGTGAGTCGGCTCTGATCTCAAAATGATCGAACTCACCTTCGCTGCTACGGAATCGTTTCCGGCGGTTCCGCCCCTGTCCGTCTTCGCTTCGCCACGCCGCGACAGGATGGAGCAGGCCACTGGGTTTGCCGGCCAGGGGCGGGATTGTCAAAAAATGGGGAAAATGCCCGGGATTTTGGTGAAATAGCGCCGAAAACCGGTCATTTCGTTGAAAACTCCCCGCCAATCGTCAATTTGACCCCAAAATCGTCGATTTGGGCGGTTTAATCGTTAATTTGACCCCGCCATTCGTCGTTTTGGCGGTTCCATTCGATGATTTGGGGTCGTTGATCGTCGTTTTGAACCCGTTGATCGTCAATTTGGGCGTTTTATTCGTGAATTCGGAGGCTCCATTCGATGAAAAAATGACTCCATTCGATGATTTGACCCCGTTGACCGTTAATTCGCCCGGTTCGTTCGTGAATTCGGCAGGCTCCGTTCATCAATAAAACCCCGCCGTTCGTGAAATTTACTACGCGGCGGGTGAATTGAACGGTTTCTCACACCTGCACCGATTTGAAATCAGCCAAATTCCACGCCGTCTCGCCGACTTCGTGCGCGAGGTGGTTGAGTTCCTCGATTTCCGCCTTGGTAAAGAGCAAGCCGCCATGCTGCTTGGACAAGCCGCCCCAGCGCGCTTCCGGCTGGCCGGGCAACAGGCACTTCTCGTTGCCGTGACCGAGCACGTCTTCGATGATCGCCTTCACGTTCTGGATTTGCGAACGGCCTTTGACGTAGTCGTTGCCCTTCATCGCGTCGGGATGGATGACTTGAAAATAAAACGTCGAGCCGCGCTTTTCGCCTTCGCCGCCGCGCGACGTGCCACGGATTTCCGGCAGCGAACCGCCGATGTAGCCCGCGTAAAGTTCGTCAATCAAACCGAGGCCGTAGCCCTTGTGCGCGCCGAATGGCAGCAGCGCGACGGCTTTGTTCGGATCGGTCGTCGGATTGCCCTCCGCATCCACGGCGGCGCCGGGCGGAAGCTGTTTGCCCTCACGCTTCATCACCTGCACGCGGCCCATCGCCACCGTCGAAGTCGCCCAGTCAATCACGATGGGAAAACCGATCGCGTCCTGCGTCGGGAATGCCCACGAATGCGGGTTCGTGCCCATCGTCGGCGTCTTGCCGCCGAACGGCACGACTTCGGAAGTGGCCGACGTGCAGTTCGTGTAGGCGAGGTAGCCCTTGAGCGCGGCGTCCATGACGTAGCCGCCGCCCCAGAGATAATGCGTCGCGTTGTCCACGCTCACCATGCCCACGCCGAATTTGTCGGCGAGCTTCATGCAGGTGTCCATCGCCTCGTAGGCGACGGCCTGGCCGAGCTTGTTGTGGCCGTTCCAGATTTCGGCGGCGGCGAAGCGCGACGGCAGCTTCTCGATCTTCGCGCCGGGCGTCCAGCGGCCGACCTTGCTGCCGAACAACTCGTCGAGGTGCAGCGCCTTGATGGCGTTGTGCGTGCGGATGCCGTAATACGCGG
>CAYPTV010000282.1:0-4764 GCA_964413505.1 uncultured Bifidobacteriaceae bacterium
AACCGGCGGTGACAAGGACGATTCCCGCAAACGCCGCAAAAATTTTTGTTTTCATCATGGCAACAGTCCAATAAAAAATCACGCCCGCGTCAAGCTTGATTCGCGTTTGTGAGAAACGGATCTAACACCGGCTGTTTCGGGTCAGGGCACAGCAGCCTCCGTTCCTCATGCAGACAAACAGCTTCGAGGCCGGACAGAAACCCAAGGCGGCGATGGTCTTGATTATGCATAGCGCCGTCAGACAATACCATCCGGCTTGCGGAGCCGCCAGCATTGCCAGGACGACCGCCAGCGACATGGCCGCGCCCATGCCGTGGGCAAAGCGCATGGCGGGAACATCCAGAATTTCATAATGCTCCGTGACGAACAGCCGCAACGCGGTCTGCTGGTAAAGCTGGATCATCGGCGAGCGGTGAACCTTCAAAATCACCGACAGCGCCAAAATAAAAAACACCGCCGCCACCAGCCAGACATTGTTCAGCCACAGAGCCAACCAAAGCAGCGCGGTCAGGGAAATCCGGCAAAATGCAAACGCAGGCCGGGGAATCCGCGCCACTTCCGGCCCCATCGAAATGGGAAAAAACATTCCGGTCTGGTTGCGGTATTCCACATAACCGGGAAATTGCGCGACAAGAATTTTTTCTTCCAGGTTTGCCCGGTAAAACATCGCTGGCAGGAAAATGAAAACCGTTGCCGCCAGCGTGGCCCAGTTTTGAAACACCAGCGATGCGCCGATGAACATCCAAATCAGCCCGACGTAAAGCGGATGCCGGACAATTCGATAAACTCCGCCGGTGACCAGTTTGTGGTCCTGGTAAATGATGACCTGGTTTCCCCAATTCCGGCCGAGCGAAAACCGGCCCATGATGTTTATCGCCGTTCCCAGAAACAAAAGCATAAGCCCAGAAATCGCCGCCGGATAATAAATGCCGGGAATTTCACGAGCACCGATGCGCAGCCGGATGAGCAAATAAATGCCGGCGAAAAATGCCAGCATGGATCCGGTGGCGACGGCACTTCTCCGCCGGCTTTGAACCGCGCGGTCCTTTCCCGCCAGCACGAAATTGATGAACACGGCGGTCAGGACTGAAACCGTGCAAAGCGTCACGAACAATCGCGCGCAGCCTTTGAACGTCTGCAATTGCTGAAGCATTTGGGAAGCGGTGGCCATTTGAAAGTCTTGAATCACGCAGGCTTGATTGTCAACTGCCGTCGGCGCGCATAACCGGCGGCGCCGAGAACGAAGATACCGAGCGCAGCGATTTGATAACCGGAAACCGGCCCGATGATCTGCGGCGTGTCACGTAGAAATTCATGGAAGAAACGGAAAATACCGTAGGCCATCAGGTAAATGTGGAACAGTTGTCCCGGCGCGATCCGCCCCCAACGCAACAGCAGAATCACGCCGAGCATCAGCGCGTTGAAAAGAAATTCCACCTGTGACGCCGGCCAGCGCGGGATGCCGTTCGCGTCGTTGACCGTGAACCAGTTTGCCTCGCAGACTTTGCCGAGACAGCAGCCGTTGATCATGCAGCCGATGCGACCGAGCATGATGCCGACCGGCACGATGATGGCGAACCAGTCGCCGGTGACGCCGTTGTAATTGAGCAGGCGTTTGGCGATTTCAACGCCGAGGTAGCCGCCGAGCAGCGCGCCGGTGATGGATTTTCCGGTGGCGAGGATCACCCAGCGGTTCGCGTCGTGCCAGTGCAGCCAGCCTTCCGCGCCGAGGTAGACGAGCTTCGCGCCGACGAACGCGGCGACGAGCACGGCAACGTAAATCAGCACTAGCCGTTCATCGCGACGCGCCAGCCGCGACCAGAAAATGATGCTCACGAAAATGCCCGCGAGCATCAGCCAGCCGTAGGCGGTGGAGTGCTGTGATTGAAATATGAAGTCAAAAATCATGGAGCAATTCTCCCACCGCCCATGACACACAAACAGCCTATGAAAAATACTGACACGAACAGAATCACATTCAGCACCAAAATTATCAGACCAACGCAAAAAGAATAAAATAAAGAAACAACGATTCGCTCCTTTTCACGGAATCGGAAAAACAAGAACGCCAGAATGAAACCAAAGGCATAAGTAGCTTCAGCAAGAAATATCGGCGTGAATCCCCTAGAAAAAGGTCTAAAAATGAATCCTTCTATGGCGAAAAATACGGCAGGCGAAAACGAAACCAATACCCACGGCCAAAACGGCTTCTTTGGGGGGACAGGTTTGATTGGAAGTTCGTTCATAAAACTCGACTATTTCGTTTTGCAATCCGCAAAGCCGGAATAGTAGCGGCAGAAGGAATCCAGCTTGCCGTCCGGGCGGATGACGTGGGTGCAGCAGCGGTCAATGCGGTCCTCGTCCCACGTCGCGGCGTCCATGAACGGCTTGATGAACAGCCGGAACGTGTGCGATTCGTCCAGTTCGAACTGCTTGAGCAGTTCGCCCAGCGGCTCGGATTCGCAGCCGCATTTCATCAGGTCTTCCAGCTTGTAACGGATTTTTGTGCCGAGAAATCCCTGCACGTTTTTGAAATCCACAAAGTCGCTGACGGAACGGAGTTGCCCGCCGACCTTGAGCAGGTAGCCGATGGTCGCGCAGTTCGGGTCGCCGCACGGCAGCGGCGTGAAATCCTCGAAGCGCAGCTTGCCGGAGGATTGCGAGACAGCGGACAAAACAATATCCGCCGTGTTCAAACGATTTGATTGCGAGCTTGGAATCCGTCCGCTGCCGAACATTGGTTGAAAACAAATTCCCCGGACGTTGGGAAAAGTCAGGCCGAACTCAACCGTCGCCCAGAGGAACGGCAGGTTTTCCGGCGTCACGGTCATGGCGAGCGTGACGGGCAGCTTCATTTCACGGCAGCGTTCCAGGCAGCGTTCGCGCGTGGCGCGCAGATCCGCGCCGCGAAGATTTTTCTGCGCCGCCTCCTGCACGCCGTCGAACTGGAGGTATAGCTGAAATTTTCCGTAGCGAAAAGTTTGGGCAAGCCCGGCGGCAAAAGCGTCGTCGTGCGCGATGCGGACGCCGTTGGTGTTCAGCAGCACGCAATCAATGCCCGGGTTCGCGTGCAGCCAGCGGAGCAGCTCGAAGAATTGCGGATGCAACGTCGGTTCGCCGCCCGATAGCTGGAGAATCTCGATGCCGCCCTTGCGATCAATGACGCCTTGAATCCGGCGCTTCAAATCATCGAGCGGCACGGCGTCCACTTTTTGCGCGACGCCCGGCGGCGAATCGGCGTAGCATGTCGGGCAGCTCAAATTGCATGAGTTGACGATTTCGATGAGCGCGAGGCAGGTGGAAAGTTTTTCCATCACGCCGAGCGCGTCGCCGGGTTCGGCATTGCGGCCGAGCGTGCCGACGTTTGAGCCGTCGGCGGAGCAACAGGCATTCTCCGATTTTCCTTTTGCGAGCCAGTAATAGCGCGCATCGGACGCGATGCACACGCTCGCCTCGCCGTGTTCGGGACAGGTGCGCTTGAGAAAAACTTTCGATTGGATTCCGCCCGTGCGCCAGACTTCCGCCGGAGATTGCGCGTGGCAGATTGGACAGCGCGACGTGGTGCGTTTGAGTAGTTCGTCGGTGAGTTTGAAGGATGTGAATGGGGTGGTTGGATTCATTTTGTGTTCAACGAACCATTCCTTGAATGAGCGCTGGCACGGCGCAACTGGCGCAACAGATGGTAAAGCTGGCTATCGCGCACAACACGGAAAACAGGATGCCGGTCATTATTTGTTCCGCAATCGTGCCGCCCCTCCAGCGCGCCAGAAGAATTCCGCAACCCACGCCGGAAGCCGCACTGCCATAAACGCTGATCAGAATCATGATGCCCAACCCGTTCATCCCACCCCAAAACACGGAAGGCGTAACCCAAAGTGTAATGGCTGGAATAGACAAAATGAGCCAAAAGGAGAACCATCCAAATCTGCGCGGTGTTTGCGTTTTGGCGTAATCAATTGGCGGCGCAGATAAGTTCTTACCGCAAAACGGACACCACGGCGCGGAATATTCTGGCGCAATTTGTTCGTGGCAGTGCGGACAGTTCATTTTTGCAACTCAAACCGGTTTGCATCGTTCGGGGCTAAAACAATTTCGACTGGTTGCCCGTCGCCGGTTTCAAGCCGAGTTTTTTGTAACTCAATTCCGTCGCGACGCGGCCTTGCGAGGTGCGGTTCAGGTAGCCTTCCATGATGAGATACGGCTCATAGACTTCCTCAATCGTGTCCGGCTCCTCGCCGACGGCGACGGCGAGGGAATTCACGCCGACAGGTCCGCCGCCGAACTTCACGATGACGGCTTCAAGAATGCGCTTGTCCATTTCGTCGAGGCCGTTTTCGTCAATTTCCAGCATCGCCAGCGCCTTGTCAGCGACGGCGGCGGTGATGCGGCCGTCGTGCCGGACCTGCGCATAGTCGCGCACGCGGCGAAGCAGATTGTTCACGATGCGCGGCGTGCCTCGGCTGCGCCGGGCGATTTCATGCGCGCCCTCTTCTTCAATTTCGACGTTCAGCAAACGCGCCGAGCGGATGACGATTTTCTGCAAATCTTCGCCGACATAATAATCCAGCCGCTCGCGCATTCCGAACCGCGTGAGCAACGGCGCGGTGAGCAGCCCGCTGCGCGTGGTCGCGCCGATGAGCGTGAAGCGAGGCAGGTTCAAACGCACGCTGCGCGCATTCGGCCCCTGGTCAATGATGATGTCGAGTTTAAAATCCTCCATCGCCGGGTAAAGATATTCCTCGATGGTTTTTTGCAGGCGATGGA
>CAYPTV010000283.1:0-4733 GCA_964413505.1 uncultured Bifidobacteriaceae bacterium
CAAACCTCCTGCTGAAATTTCTTGGCTATTTTTGGGGGCCGATTCCGTGGATGATTGAAGTGGCGGTGATTCTGTCGGGCGTGGTCCGGCACTGGCCGGATTTTTTCATTATTCTTCTGTTGCTGGTGACCAATGCGGTGGTCGCCTTCTGGGAAGAACGCCAGGCGGGCAATGAAATCGCCGCGTTGAAAGCCAAGCTGGCGATCAAGGCCCGCGTGATCCGCGACGGCAAATGGATCAACCCGGCGGCGCGCGAACTGGTGCCGGGCGACGTCATCCGACTGCGGCTGGGCGATGTGGTGCCGGCGGACGCGCGTTTGCTGGCGGGCGACGAGGTGTCGGTGGATCAATCCGCGCTGACCGGTGAATCTTTGCCCGCCTCGCGCAAACCGGGTGACGCCGTTTTTTCCGGCTCCATCATTCGGCGCGGCGAAATCGGCGCGCTGGTGTATGCGACGGGGGCAAAAACCTATTTTGGTAAGACGGCGCAACTGGTGCAGGAGGCGCTCACGGTCAGTCATTTTCAGAAAGCGGTTTTGAAGATCGGCAATTATTTGATCATCCTGGCGGTGGCTCTGGTGGTGGTGATCATCGGTTTCGCGATCTTTCGCGGTGACAAGATTCTTGAGACATTGCAGTTCGCGCTGGTGCTGACCGTTGCGGCGATTCCTGTGGCGATGCCGACGGTTTTGTCGGTGACGATGGCGGTCGGTGCGCGGTTGCTCGCCAAGAAACAAGCAATCGTGAGCCGGTTGGTGGCGATTGAAGAACTGGCGGGCGTGGATGTGCTCTGCGCCGACAAGACTGGCACGCTGACGCAGAACAAACTGACTTTGGGCGATCCATTCAGCGTCAATAACATTTCCGCCGAACAAATTATTTTATCCGCTGCGCTGGCCTCGCGCGCCGAAAACAACGACACGATTGACCTGGCTGTTTTGGGCGGCCTGAAAAATAAAGATGCGGTGAAAGAATATCAGGTTGTCCATTTTCTGCCGTTTGATCCGGTGCATAAACGCACCGAGGCGACGGTCAATGGCAAGGACGGAAAGACGTTCAAGGTGACGAAGGGGGCACCGCAGGTGGTTTTGGCCTTGTCAGCCAATGTCGGCTCAGTGAAAGCAGCGGCGGAAAAAGCGGTCAATGATTTTGCCGCGCGCGGTTTTCGTTCATTGGGCGTGGCGCGGGCCGAAGGTGACGGACCGTGGCAATTTCTCGGTGTGTTGCCCATGTTCGATCCGCCGCGCGAAGATGCGAAGGCGACGATTGCGACCGCACTGACAATGGGCGTGAAGATCAAGATGGTGACGGGTGATGCACTGGCGATTGCCAAGGAGACGGCGAAGACTTTGGGAATGGGCACGAATATTCTTGATGCCAAAACGCTGGGCGACTCAAAAAAACAAGAGTCAGCGGAGGTGGTCGAGTCCATCGAGAAAGCGGACGGATTCGCCGAGGTGTTTCCCGAACACAAATTTCACATTGTGGATGTCCTGCAAAAGCGCAACCACATCGTCGGCATGACGGGCGACGGGGTGAATGATGCGCCCGCGTTGAAGAAAGCCGACTGCGGCATTGCCGTTTCGAGTGCGACGGACGCGGCGCGCGCGGCGGCGGCCATCGTGCTGCTCACGCCCGGCCTGTCCGTGATTATTGATGCAATCAAGGAGAGCCGGCGGATTTTCCAGCGGATGAACAGTTACGCCATTTACCGTATCGCCGAAACACTGCGCGTGCTGTTGTTCATGACGCTGGCGATTCTGGTTTTCAATTTTTATCCCCTGACGGCGGTGATGATCGTGATGCTCGCGCTGCTCAACGACGGTGCGATTTTGTCCATCGCCTATGACAATGTTCATTACAAGAACAAGCCCGAGTCGTGGAACATGCGCATGGTGCTGGGCGTCTCCACGGTCTTGGGTGTCATCGGGGTCGTCTCTGCTTTCGGCTTGTTCTATCTCGGCGAGCGCGTTTTTCACCTCGACCGCCCGCACATTCAAACGCTGATGTATTTGAAACTGTCCGTGGCAGGACATCTGACGATTTTTCTCACGCGCACACGCGGAGCGTTCTGGTCAATCCGTCCGGCAAAGATTTTGTTGATCGCGGTGTTCGGCACCCAAGCCGTGGCGACCTTGATCGCGGTTTATGGATTATTCATGACGCCGCTCGGCTGGGGTTGGGCCGGCTTCGTGTGGGGTTATGCCTTGTTGTGGTTCCTCGTGAACGACCGCATCAAACTGCTCGCGTATCGGATTTTTGATCCAGTCAAAGTTACAGCCAAAACTGGGATTAAGCCCGAAGTCAAAACTAATGCTCAAACGGAAATGAACGCCGAGTCGCAGCCAGACACCAAAGTCGAAACGAAACCTGATCCCAAGGCCGAGGCTAAACCCGAAGAACAAATTGCACCCGCACCGGATGCTTCTTCTGAAGCGAAGCCTAAAACCGCAATCAGGACGGCAACCGATTTGACGCCACGGATCGCGGCGCGGGCGTTTGAACTTTACGAGCACCAAGGTCATCGGGACGGTCAATCAGCGCAGAATTGGGACAAGGCCGAAAAGGAGATTCGCGAAACTCAAGCAAAAGCTGAAACCAAACCAGTGGTCAAAGACGAGTCGCAGCCGGAAATCAAAACTGAACTTAAACCTGATACCAATTCAAAAACGGAGGTTAAGGTTGAACCGACGCCAGCCGCGAAAGTCGAGCCTAAATCTGAAACCAAATCTGTCGAATCTCAACCCGAAGCCAAAGCCGTGTTGCCGTCCGAAGTCGAAGCAGAGCCGAAACCAGACGTTAAAAATGTCGTCAAGCCAACCGACAAAGTTGCGCCGAAGCCCGATGCCAAAACAGAAATCAAACCTGACACGAATGGTAAGCTTGTGACCGAGGTGTCACCGCAGCTTGTCCAGCGAGTCCATGAATTTTACGAGCAATTAGGGCGCGAAGATGTTCGCGCCGTTGAGGAATCGGATCAGGCGAAGCAAAAGACTCCCGAAGTGGAAACCAAAAAATAAACCGTCGCGATCCATGTGGCTGGTATGTCTGAAAGAATAAAGATGAAAATCAAATCAAAGGATTTCCGCGTGCAGCCAGGAGCCAAGGTCAAACTCAAGAAATGGCCGACGAAGATTAAGCCCGCCGCCAAATCGAAGAAACAGTATAAAAAGTTTCTTGAAGAACACGTTGAGGAGTTGAGTTCATTGCAACAACTTCACTACGCTTCCAACCGTTATGCGCTGCTGCTGATTTTTCAAGGAATGGATGCCGCCGGCAAAGACGGAGCCATCCGGCACGTCAAGTCCGGGGTCAACCCGCAAGGATGCGAAGTTTTCAGTTTCAAACAGCCGACCGCCGACGAGTTGGAACATGATTTTCTCTGGCGCACAAATCGCCATCTACCGGAACGCGGGCGGATCGGTATCCCGTTCATGCTACCCACGGATGCAGTTTGCTCCAGAAAGTTTTTAGGCAAATTCCCAAAAAACAATTATTAGAAAACTAATTCAGCCGGTGCTCGCCGTAACGGTTCGTAGTTTGGCATGATTGCAACTTGCCATATTTGATTTGAAAGTTAAGCTTGATGCTCATTTTCCTAACGTTTATGGCAAAATTGAAAAAAGGCAATGAACTCGATTCGGTAAATTCCTTCCGGTTCAGCCTGACCGGACTGATCATCTTCAGCTTGTTTCTCATGACGGGCACGGCTGTTGTCTCCACCAGGATTATGGACGTGAAGACAAAGGCGTTTTCGTTTGCGAACAATGACATTCCCGACCCGGATGTGCAGGACAAGGACATGTTCACACGCAAGGGGCCGTGGGGCGAACTGCTCACGCAGAACATCAAGTTGGAACGTCCCTCGGAATATCTGGCGATGGAAAAAAATCCAGAACCGGAGAGCCTGGATTTCAACGGGCTGAACGAGCAGCAGGTCAGAGAGTTGCTCCTCGCCAATGGATTGACCAAGGAACAGGTTGATTCGCAATTGACGCCTTCCCATGTCTCGGTTCTCGGGTCGAACACGGTGCTCACACCAGACGAGGGCTTTTTGACGTCGTTGAAGCCGGAGACGCGGCAAAAACTTTACAGCGGCCTGTATGGCATGGGCTTCGGAACCTATGTGGATTATCCGTTCATTTTTCCCAAGGACAGCATCGAAACAATCTTCAAAGACCCCCGACTCAATCTTGAGGATGTGGCGGTTTTGAAAAGTCTGGTTTATCCCGTGGCCAACGCCATCCAGTTGACAGATTACCAGTTGCTCATGCGAAAAATCCCGACACCCGAGCGGCGTATGACCATGGCTAAGGTGCTTTCCCTGCAACCGGCGGTGCTCGCCCGCCTCTGCATTCGTCCTGACAGCGATATTGACAAGATCGCCGCGTATTGGGGCAACGTGGACAATGTGCGGTTCACCGACATGCGCCCCATGCTAGAGGCACTAAAGTGTCTGCCTCATGGTGGCACGGTAATCGGAACCACCATCGCCTTGAATTCGCTGCGCTTCACCGGTTCCAGGTTCTGTCTTTTAATCATTTGTAAGAAAACAGCGTAAGCATTTGCCAGCAATAAAACGTGGCCAGGTTCAGCCGACAATAATTCATCCACAAACTTTCTCGCTACTCTCTCAAACAGCTCAATTCCACGGATTCTTTGGTTTGATGATGTTGCTGAGAAAGATCGGAAGAGCACACGTCTGAACTCCAGTCACTGACCAATCTCGTATG
>CAYPTV010000284.1:0-4733 GCA_964413505.1 uncultured Bifidobacteriaceae bacterium
CGGAATCGGAAAAGGAGATCATCCTGCAAATCATCAGCCTCGACCAGCGCACGGCACGCGACGTGATGCTCCCACGCGGGGGAATGACGTGCATCTCCGACGATGCGACGGTGGATGAGATGATTGCCGCCGCGAAAAAGTTCAAGCATCGCCGCCTGCCGATTTACGATGAGACGCCGGACACAATCGTCGGCATTTTGAACACGCGCGCGCTGCTGCTTGATCCGAGAATTGACCTGGCGGAAGTCATCGAGTTTCCGTCATTCGTGCCGGAGACGATGAACCTGCTCCAGCTTTTCCACAGCCTGCAGAAGCAGCGTCGCGGCCTCGCGGTGGTGCTGGATGAATTTGGCGGCGTCGCGGGCCTGGTGACGATGGAGGACATTCTCGGCGAACTCGTCGGTAAAATCCGCGCGGAATCGCAGCCGGAAGGTTTCGTGATGGAAAAGACCGGGCCCGGCCGCTGGCGCGTGAACGGCACGATGCGACTGGACGATTTCCGCCGCGAATATCCCGCGCTGGGCGGCGTCGCGGAGGTTGAGACGATGGGCGGTTTGCTGACGCATCTGCTCGGCGTGGTGCCGAACGCGGGCGAGTGGGCGACGTTTCGCGACTTGAAATTCACCGCGCAAATCGTGGACGAACGGCGCGTGCGCGAATTGCTGGTGCAACGGATGAAATAAATGGAAACAGGAATTTTCAACTGGCTCGTCCTGATTCTGTGCCTGCTGCTGTCGTTTTTGCTGTCGGGCATGGAGGCGGGCGTGTTTGCGCTGAACCGGCTGCGCGTGCGGCGGCTGGCGCGAGCGGGCAGGCCGTCGGCCAGGCTGCTGAACGGCTTCCTCGAAAAGCCGGAGAAATTCCTGTGGACGATTCTCGTCGGCAATACGCTCGCCAATTTTCTGATCCTCGGCTTCACGCTCTTGAAAATCCACGAGTGGTTTGTCGGCAATACAATTTTAATCGCCGTCATTTTTGCAGCCGCAGTCTTTTTATTTTATGCGTTCTGCGATCTGCTGCCCAAGATGCTTTTTCGCGCGCACCCGAACCAGTTGTGCCTGTCGGCGGCGCGCGTTTTCCGGCTGGTGAATTTCATCCTTGGCCCTCTCGTCTCGATTGTTGAAGGCGTTTCGCAGGCGATGTTGCGCGTGACCGGCGGCCAGACTTTCACCGGGCGGCTGTTCGGCAACCGCGAGGAAATGCGCGCGGTGATGCGCGAATCGTCCCCGGCGTTCACGAGCGACGAACACGCGATGATCAACCGCGTGCTGGACCTGCAAAATTTCAGCGTCCGGCAGATCACCACGCCGCTCTCGGAGCTGGTGACCGTCGAATCGCAAATGCCCGTGGGCATCGCCTTGAATCTGGCGCGCGAACGGAAATTTTCACGGCTGCCGGTCTGGGAAACGCGCGACGGAAGGCCACGCATCGCCGGACTGCTCGCTGTCGGCCCGCTGCTTTTCCGCGACGATCTGGATTTGCAAAAGCCCGCCGTGGCACACATGACGCCCGCGCTGTTTCTGGGCGAGGACACGCGGCTGGAGGTCGCGCTGCGCCGGATGCAGCGGGCGGGCGAGCGGATGGCCATCGTGCTCGCGCGCGACGGCCACGAAATCGGAGTCGCGTCGCTCGAGGATATTCTGAAAGTGATGTTCGGCGAGGTGAAACTGTGAATTCAATTCCTGCTCATCCTCATCGTCATCCTCGTTCTCGAATTTTCAAATTGAGGATGAGGGCGAGGATGACTATGAGAATGATTAGATTATGAACGGGGACGCCACCACAATGAACTGGGACAGCGTGACTGCGGTCACGCTGAAAATCCTGGCCGTGCTCGCGCTCGTGCTGCTGAATGGATTTTTTGTCGCGGCGGAATTTTCACTCGTCCGAATCCGCGAGACGCAGCTCGACACGCTCGTCGCCAAAAACTGGCGGCGCGCGAAGATGGCGCGGCACGTCGTCCGCAACCTCAATTCCTATTTGAGCGCGACGCAGCTCGGCATCACGATGGTCAGCCTCGGTCTCGGCTATCTTGGCGAGCCGATTTTTTCATCGCTGCTCGGGCCGATTTTTAAATTGTTCGGCCTGGAATCTTCGGAATGGATAAAGACAATTTCACTCGTCGTCGGCTTCAGCGTGCTGACATTTTTAAGCGTCGTGGCGGGCGAGCTTGCGCCGAAGTGGCTGACGATCCAAAAACCTTTGCCCATCGCGCTGTGGTCGGCGTATCCGTTGCACTGGTTTTACATCGCGCTGTATCCGTTCAACCGTCTGCTGAACCACGCCGCGCGATTTCTTCTGGAAAAAATCGGCATCTCGCCCGACGACAAGGCGGACGGCAGGCATTCCGAGGAGGAATTGCGCCTCGTGCTCGCATCCGCGCAAAACACGGCGGGCGGGCGCAACATCGTCCTGAACGCGCTCGACCTGCGCCACCGTGTCGTGCGCGAAGTCATGCGCCCGCGGCAGGAAATCGCCGCGTTCAACTCCGAGGCGACCATCGCCGAATGCCTTGCGCTCGCGGAAAAAACCCGCTACTCACGATTCCCGCTTTGCGAGGGCGGCAATCTGGACAAGACGCTTGGTGTCGTTCACATCAAGGATTTATATGCGTTGCGAGACAAGGCGCGGACGGCGGCGGATTTGCTGATCGCGGCGCGAAAGTTGATTTATGTCCCCGAAACCGCGCGGCTGGAAAAATTGCTGCAACTATTCCTTGAGCGGAAACTGCATTTCGCGTTTGTAGTGGATGAATACGGCGGCACGCTGGGAATCGTGACCTTGGAGAACGCGCTGGAATCGCTTGTCGGCCAGATTCAGGACGAGTTTGATTCGGAGGACACGGAACTCATTCGCAAGAGCGAAAACGTCTGGGAAGTGGCCGGCACGCTGCCGCTGCACGAGCTGGAAAAAATCATCGGCACGGTGGCTCACGACGAAAGCGTGACAACCGCAAGCGGCTGGCTGACGGAAAAGCTCGGCGGCTTTCCGAAGGCCGGCGATTCGCTGGTGATTGGGAGTTTTGAACTGCGCGTGGAAGAAATGGACGGCCCGCGCGTGGTGCGGTTGAAAATTTCCCGGCGTAGTGAAAACGTAACTTGACGCGTAGAACAGCTTGCAATAAACCTCCAACAGTCAGGCAAAGTTGCCACGATAATGAGAAAGTCCGCTTTCATCATAATGTTCACACTGGCGACAGTGTGTTTTGAACGCCAGAGTCACGCTCAAGGTGTGATATATGCGCCGCTATTTCTGTTCACCAGCGGTGCGGGCAGCGTCTCTCCTCTCCAAGACGGACAGTTGCTCGAAGTTGGACAGACTTATGACATGGAAGCCATTCCTGATGACGGCTATGTGTTCAGCAGTTGGCAGCCGGTCAATGTCTTTAATTTCTCTCAAATTGTTTACGACCCTATCACTTTATTGCCAGCCTCCACGAATATGTCAACTGTTCCCTCACCAGTGCCGAACTTTATCGAGCAGCCTCTTTTGGCATTCACCATGCAGCCTGAATCAGTGATTGTGGATACTCCTAGTCTGATGACAACCGAGAACAGTGGATGGCAGGCTAATTTCGTGCCGGTTCCAGAGCAGTCTAGTTTCGCGCTGATTGTGTGTGGGCTGACAACAATTGCATTTCTTCGGCATAGACACTTTCACCACCGCGCGCCGCGAATGGCGAAAATTATCGCAACGATTCCAATCGCCGCATCGGCGATGACCGCCGACCAGAGCCTGCTCTGCGCGCAGGCGCTTCCAAAAACCAAAATGCCTCCCAGCCAGACGCACAGCGGATGAAAATCCGGCGTGCTGCGATGGCTTAATTGCTTGCTGATGAGCGCCGGCGTGGCGAACGCGAGGATGAGCAGCGTCACGATTCCCCAGCTTAAAAAATTCACGAGCGGCGCGTCCTGCCACGTCAGCGGAAATTGCGCCGGCGTCCAGAACCAATAATGTTTTATCCGCGAAGCAAACGGGTCGAGCGCAAGAGTGAACAGCATCGTCAGCGCCGCCGTCAGGCCGATGAGCCAGAAGCCGTAGGTTTTGGTTTTCCGCCACGGCCGCAAAATCAGCCGCGCCACGCCGCGCGAGTTGAAGACGGCCACGACCCAGAGCAGCGGCACGGCCCACGGAAGTTTGCCTAAAAGCCGCGGGCCGATTTCCGTGGTGAATGTGAACGGGCCGAATGGAATGCCGGTCACGGTGCCCAGCAAATGCGCCGCGCCGCCGATGAGCGCGCAGAGCGCGGCGGCAAGCAGAACATTTTCCAGCGGCAACTGGCGGGCCATCCCGAAGATGGTGCAGCCGGACGCCAGCAGGAGCAGCGCGACTTCCGGCGCGGCGGGATTTCCGGGAAGACGCAGGCCCGGCGCATAAATCGTCGCGAGCACGACCGCAAAGGCAGTCGCCAGCAACGCGACGGCAAACCAATGAAACCATGCGGCGAATTTCACGGTCTCAGCCGTGTTTGAAAGCGACGGGGATGACTGCATGGATTTGTCGGAGAATAGCAAAATCCGGCGGCGCGCACTATAAAAATGTGATCCGTTGAATCATTAAATTGTAATCGGCTTGAACCATCGTGCTTTCACGATTCCACCATTCAACAATTCAACAAATCACCTTCCTTTGGAAAATTTCATCGTTGCGCGCTTAAGCTCGCGGTCGGAATCGCGTTTCTTGATGTCGTCGCGCCGGTCGAACTCATGCTTGCCCTTGCCGACGCCGAGCGC
>CAYPTV010000285.1:0-4732 GCA_964413505.1 uncultured Bifidobacteriaceae bacterium
GGCGGCATTGCCCTCATCGCCCGTTGATTTCAGAGGTTCCTCACGTCATTTCCTGCGTCATGGAGGAGTCATTTTCCCGGCACTTGCGCTGTATGTTATATTGCAGTGTGAATAATGAATCATCAGTCCAACCGGATGTGAAACGCGAAGATGTGCGCCAGGGTCTGGCGGAGCTGCGCGAGAGGCTGCTGCGCCTGCACAAGGTGTTGATGGAATCGGAGCGCGCGGGTTATGAAAGAATCTTCGGCAGGATCGCGTCGCCGTTGCAGTTCCTGCAACTGTTGACGGGCGACGCGTGGTTCGCATGGCTGCGCCCGGTGTCGCAGCTCGTCATCGCGATGGATGAAATGCTGGACGGGAAGGTGGCGTTGACGGCGGCGGATGCGGACGGGCTGGCGGCGCGCGCGAGGTCGCTGCTGGTGGCGGTGGCGGGTGACGACGGGTTTTCAGGCCATTACGACGAGGCGTTGCAGCGCGACCCGGACGTGGTGTTCGCCCATGCGCAGGTGGCGCGGTGCTGGCGCGGACGAGGGCAGGGGCGTTAAGCCGCGCCTGCCCTGGCAATTCTCCGCATCAAGGCGTTTGTCGCCTCCATTGCGGTAAAAATGGAAACGCCGTCAATGATCCTTGTTCCAAGCTCGTTGAGCCGGTGCAAGATATCCAGTCTTTCCTGCAACACATCCCGTGGGACAATCACGTTGCCGGGCTGGTTGAGAAGGACCAGCCATCGGGCCAAAAGTTGTGCGGTTTCCATATGATAAAATTCGCGCCAGTCGGGGGCTTTGACGTGAGAAACATTGGCATCAATGCCTGTCGTCACGCCTGGGCTGGACATGCCCATTGCGATCCGTCCGGTAACGGTCGTTGCGGACGGCGTGGGCACGCCAATCTCCATGGCCGCCTTCCCATCCGTGGAAACGCTCCAGCCGGAACGGTTCGCAGAAGAGCCAGACGTTGCCGGGGCCAAGATAGTAATACTGGTCGCCGACAAGACCGACGTATTCGTAGCCATCCCAGACGTAATTGTCGGGAACCATGACCGGAGCTTCTTCCACCGGTGGCGGCGCGACATAAACCACGGGTTGCGGAGCCACAACCACGAACGGCCGGAACGCCACACGTCCATAGGGATCAACGACACAGCCCGACACAAATCCCACCGCGGTCACGGAAAGGACAAACACCCGCGACCATTTTGATTTCATCATTCAATGACGATAGGAAGGCGGCGGCAATGATACAATGGGGTGTAATCCCCATGTCAGTGAATGCCTATTGGCTAACTGCATGGAAGTTTCAAACAACATTGGGACAGGTAGGGCGCGTCACTTCGTGCGCGCCGTCTTGGTGAAAGAGCAGGCTTTGGTTGGGAACAGTGGCGGACAGGGGACTGCCAGCCCTACCATGCAATGTTCCACTGTTACCTTGGTCACCCGTTGCACGGAGCTGACTAGAACTTCCAGGACGTTCCTATCTTGGCGCGCGTGGAGGTGTAGTTGTCCGCGATGTCGGAATAGAAGCCGATGCTCCAATAGCTCCTAGTAGAGGATGAGCGCCAGCCAATTCCGGCTCCGACGGTGACATACTGGTCCACGGCGGCGAACTCTATGAACTTGGTGTGGATGCCATACACCTCCACCACCCAGTGTTGCTTGATCGGCACGGAGACCTTGAGTCCGTTCTTGACTATCTGCTGTGAAATGTCCGGGTTGAACGTGTCGCCGCCGAGCGTGACGGGGATTCCCTCAAACCAGCCGAAGTAATTACCCATGGTCAGCGAAAATTTCCCGAAGTCATAGGTCAACATGCTGCTGAGACCGCCCTGGCCGATCGCGCCGCCCGCCAGCATGTCCTCCGACGCCGAGGCAATCGCTCCGCCAGATGGCGTGAGTTGCCAGCTCCACGGCTGGTTGTCGCCCGGCAGAATGATTTTAACCGGCAGCGCGAGCGTCAATCCCGCGCTGAAAATCTTTGCACCTTCGATTTCCGTGTAGTTGAGCGGAACAGACACTCCGATGCCCACGCGGTCGGAAAATGTGAAGCCCATGGAGATGGGCAGCGAATAACTGGTGCCGTTGATCCCCTGGCTGCTGAAGGTGCCGATGTCAGCCACCGCGCCAATGCAGGCGTGGACGGACTGCGCCTCGCTGGCCGCCCGTTCATCGCGGGATTCCACGGGGCCGAAGGCGTAATCATCGAAGGCCTGCGACGCCATCATCGCGGTGGAGCTGTTCGGATTGCCGTCGCTCACGGCGACGGTGGATTGTTCGTTCATCGCCTTGAGAAACTTCGCGTATTCGGACTCGCCGTCCGTCTTGAGGAAGGCGGTGATCTGGCTGTTCAGGTCCGAGCGCGAAGTTCCGGTGAAAGTCTTGGAAAATCCGGTGGACGGTATTTGCAGCGTGGCGGAGGTGCCCGCGCTGTTGATGTTGAAATTAATCGCATTGGCGACGCCGGCATACTGGAGGCTGGCGCTGTAGCCACGATTGGCGAACGACGCGAAACTGCCCTCCGCGTTGATGGCGCTTTGGACCAAGTTGAGCACACTGGAACTGCCGGCGGTGAGGTTCATGGGCGGGCCGCCGTCCGTCGTCACCGTGTTGATGTTAAACAGGTCGCCGGCGACGGCGCGGGTCATCGGGACTGCAACGCAGAGCAGCGTGCAGATGAAGATTGAAACCGGTCGCACGGCGCGGCGGGGCATGTTGGTCGGGTGCATGGTTTTTGAGTGGTTATTTTGATTAATCGGGAGATTGAATGTCTGAAATTCAATCGCTCCGCCGCCACACTAGAAGCGTCTCACCGGGAATACAACCATTTAATTGACGTCGGAGCAGTGGAATAGTTTGCCGCTGAAATGGAACGCCGGACATTGCCCGGCTCGATCTGGCTTAACATCTCCACGCCGAGCAAGGCTCGGCGCTCCAAACCACGCCGCTACTGGATCACCAGTGGATGAACATTAGATGTGGGAGGCCAGATGTAGGCTAGATGTAGGCCACATGCAGGCCAGCATCAGGGATGAATCAAGGGGGAATGGCGAAACGGGCGGCTTGTCAAATTGTCACCGGCGTGACCTTGAAAAGACGCCGAAACGTGATAGCATTGGACATATGGCCGTTGCACGACTCAACGTAGCACTGGAAGGCCTCCGGGGCAAGATAGGCGGCTGGGTTTTCCGCGGGTTCGGGGACATCATTGAGGCTTATCCCGCGCCCGACTTTTCCCGCCGCAAACCCAACGCCAAGCAGAAGGCGTCCAGCAAACAATTCACCCTGGCAGTGCGTTACGCCGACGCGACACTGGCCGACCCGCAACAACGTCCCGCGATTGAACGCCGCGCCAAAAAGCTGGGGCTGACGCCGCGCAGCTATCTCTTCAAGGAATACCGCCGCACCCATCCGCAGGGCAAAAAACGGAAATGAATTTAACCGCGGACCGCGCGGAATTTTTAGCCGCAGATGCACACAGATTAAACGCAGATGCAAAGGCTTTGACACGAACCTCACGAATTCAAATACGCTGAACCGTCGTGCTTGCAGCCCTGACCGAATAACATCAAATAAGATGTTGCACATTTATGGAGTTCACCGTAGAGATCCAAGAATCAAAAAATTGAACTCAGAGGGGTCCTGAAATCCTACAAGTCGGTGCGCGCATTGGATCATGTGTCGCTCAAGATTGATCCCGTCCAGATTGTAAGTTTGCTCGATCCAAATGTTGAACTTATTCGAAAATCAAGAAAAATGGTCGGGGCGGGGAGATTTGAACTCCCGACCTCTTGCACCCCAAGCAAGCGCGCTAGCCGGACTACGCTACGCCCCGAACAATTGATTTAATTGGATTATATTGCGATTTCAAAAATTGCTTCTTGCGCTTTATATACTGGTTTTCTATACTATCGGCATGAAGACCAATTCATCCGAAAATACTGATTATCACTGGCAGAAAACGCCCGTGGCAAATCTTGTTCGTAACGTCCAATCCGGCAATTATTATGCCCGAATCCGGGTGCGCGGCAAGCTCATTTGGAAATCGCTCAAAACCGACCGCATGAGTGTTGCCAAATTGCGTTTGAGCGATTTTCACAAAGAGGAACGGCAACGTGCCGCTGTGCATACGGCGGTTGCCCGTGGGAAAATGACGTTTGGGGATGCTTTGGCCGATTACAAGCAGCAACGTGAGAACGATCCAAATATCAAACCCGGAACCAAAGAATATGATGCCTATCGGATCAAAGCCCTTTTGAAATCGTGGCCGGATTTGGAAAAAATGGATGTCGGCAAAATTACCGTTTCAGAGTGCAGGTCTTGGAGTGAAAAGAACGCCAAAAAAGCCAGTTCATCATCACATAATCATACGGTGAGCATTTTGCGCCGCGTTTTGAAAATTGCCATTGAAGCCGGTGCGCGTTATGACAACCCCGCGCTGGCGGCAAAATGGGTCAAGGAACATACAAAAAAACAAATCAAGCTGCCTGAATCCGGCCAGTTGGAAATACTTGTGAAAGAAATCGAAAATTCAGGCAGCGGTTTTGCCAAGCCCGCCGCCGAATTGGTGCAATTTTTGGCTTATGGTGGTTTTCGTAAAAGTGAAGCCGCCAACATTACATGGGGCGACTGCGATTTTAAGCGCGGGAAGATAATTTTAAGGGGTGATCCTGTCACTGGATTGAAGCGGCGTCGCGCCGGTGAGTTTCGGGAAGTGCCGATGATTTCTGAAATGCGAAAAT
>CAYPTV010000286.1:0-4728 GCA_964413505.1 uncultured Bifidobacteriaceae bacterium
TCGCCGGCATCAACCACGTCGCCGGCCAAGGCACGGCGTTTACCTATCAAGGCCGGCTCAACAATGGCGGTTCTCCCGCTGGCGGCAGCTACGACATCACCTTCTCGCTGTTCAACGTGAACGCCAGCGGTGTCGCCATCGCCGGCCCGGTCACGAACAGCGCCACCGCCGTCAGCAACGGGTTGTTCACCGCGACGGTTGATTTTGGCGGTGTGTTCACAGGCACCAACTACTGGCTGGAAATCGCCGTGCGGACGAACGGCGCGGGCGCTTTCAACACGCTCACGCCCCGGCAGCAAATCACACCGGCGCCGTATGCGATTTATTCGGCAAATGCGGGAAGTGCCGTGACCGCCATCACCGCAAGCTCGGCTGCGACGGCGACCACAGCAACGACAGCAACCACGGCCGGCAGCGCCAATTCCGTGGCGGCGGGAAACATCACGGGCACGGTGCAGTTGACGCAGTTGCCGGGAACAATCCTTACGAACAACGAATCGGGCGTCAATCTGACGGGGGCATTCAACGGGAATGGTGGTGGCCTGACCAGTCTCAACGCGTCGCAATTGACCAGCATTGGGAACACCAACGGTGGCATCAACAATTTTTTTGTTGGGCCAATCTCGGGCAGTTCCTTTAATAGCGGCTACCAAAACACGGCCATGGGAGTGCAGACCCTCGCATTGAACACAAGCGGCTACCAAAACACGGCCATTGGAGCTCAAGCACTACTGAACAACATCAACGGATACCAAAACACGGCGGTTGGCTTGACGACGCTCTATAACAACACCAACGGCGAAGGCAACACTGCCGTTGGGGCATATGCTTTGGAAAATAATTACAGTGGCTACCAAAACATTGCGCTTGGCCAGCAGGCGCTATATCAGAGCGCGGGCGGAAATAATAATATCGCGCTAGGGGCTTTTGCCGGTTACGCCTTCAACAGCAACGAAAGCGACAACATTGACATTGGCAATTCCGGCAACGTGGGTGAGAACAACATCATTCGCATCGGCACAAGTCAGACACAAACCTACATCGCGGGCGTCATCACTGGCAACGGCGGTGGACTGACCAACTTGAACGCGGGAAAACTGACGGGATCGGTTCCCAGTGCGGTGCTGACATCGTTGCCGGCGACTAATTTAAATGGCACGCTACCGGTTGCCTCATTACCAACGAATGTCCTCACTAACACCGAAATAGGCGTGACCTTGACCGGCGGCTTCACTGGCAACGGCGGCGGCCTGACCAATCTCAATGCGGGGCAGTTGACGGGCACAATTCCGCTGGCACAGTTGCCGGGCGCGGTGGTGACCAATAGCGCGGCGGGTGTCAGTCTGACGGGCGTCATCAACGGCAACGGCAGCGGCCTGACCAGCCTCAACGCATCCCAATTGACCAGCATCGGTAATTCCAACGGCGGTTATGGCAACTTCTTTGTCGGATCATCGGGCAATTCCACGACCAGCGGCACTTACAATACGGCCTATGGCTTTGAGGCGCTCATTAACGACACGTCCGGCTACTACAACACGGCCTATGGCAATCAGGTGCTTATAAACAACCAGGCCGGCTCCTTCAACACGGGGGTTGGCAGCGAAACGCTTCAATATAACGCGGCTGGCAATTGGAACACGGGCTGCGGCTTTGGGGTGCTTTTTAACAACTCAAACGGCAGTGGCAACACGGCCTATGGCTTTGATGCGCTTTATTACAACTATAACGGCTCCTACAACACAGCCAACGGCTATCAGGCGCTTGAATATGCCGGGAGCGGCTCCAACAATATTGCGCTGGGTTATCAGGCCGGGCTTAACATCACCAACGGCAGTTTCAACATTGACATCGGCAACGAAGGCCTTGCCACCGACACCAACATCATCCGCATCGGAACACCCGGAATCCAGACCAACACATTCATCGCGGGCGTCATCAATGGCAACGGCGGCGGCCTGACCAACCTCATCAACCTGCCCAGCACGATTAATGAGAGTTCCATCACCATCGGTTCCACCAATGTGGTCGCGCCGCTGACCGTTCCGCCGCTTGTGCCGGCTACTGCCATCGGTTCGGTCGGCACTGGAAGTAATCCATATTCTGTAGCGATAGCCGGTCGCTATGCCTATGTGGCGGATGCCGGCAACGAAGAGCTTCAAATTTTTGACATCAGCACGCCTTCCGCGCCGGTCAGTATCGGTTCGATAACCACGGTCGGTTCGCCGATATCGCTTGCGGTAGCCGGACGTTACGCGTATGTGGGGTGCTTCAACAATATGTTACAGATTATTGACGTGAGCGCACCCTCGGTGCCGGTCAACGTCGGTTCGGTCGGCACGGGTAATTATCCTCATTCAGTTGTAGTGGCTGGGCGCTATGTCTATTTGGTAAACATAAATGACGACACGCTGCAAATTTTTGATGTGAGCACGCCGTCGGCTCCATTCTTGGTCGGTTCGCATGGCACGGGCAATTATCCGGCGGCCGTTGCGGTGGCGGGTCGCTATGCCTATGTGGTGGACTCTTATACTGGCAATGCCCTGCAAATTTTTGATGTGAGCAACCCGTCGGCACCACTTGGCGACGGTTCGGTTGGCACGGGCGCTTATACAGAATCTGTTGCGGTGTCGGGACGCTATGCCTATGTGGTGAACCAAACTAGCAACACGTTGCAGGTTATTGATGTGAGCACATCGGAGGCTCCGGTCGTCGTCGGTTCAGTCGGCACGGGCATCTCTCCATTATCAGTTGCGGTGGCGGGTCGCTATGCCTATGTGGGCAATGCCGGCTCCAGCACGTTACAGGTATATGATGTGAGCACACCGTCGGCACCGGTTAGCGTCGGTTCGGTGAGCACAGGTGCAAGCAGTTCTCCAGAATCCGTTGCGGTTTCCGGGCGTTATGTTTATGTCGTGACCTATAGCAGCCTATTGGAAGTATTTGACATGGGCGGGGCTTACATCCAGCAGTTGGAAGCCGGGGCGTTGGAGGCGGGCACGTTGCAGACGCGGGACACGGCGACGGTGGGCAACAACCTGGACGTGCGCGGTGGCCTGACGGTCAGCGCGAGCGCGCGGATTTCCGGTGGTTTAAGCGTGGATAACGGGACGATTTCCGCGACAAATTTCAACGGCAACGGGGGCGGCCTGACCAACCTGAATGCTTCATCATTGAGCGGTGCCATTCCCAGCGCGACGCTGACATCCGTGCCGGCTACGAATTTGACAGGAACGCTCCTTGTGGCATCGTTGCCAGCCACGGTGGTGACTAACAATGAAACCGGGGTGACCTTGAGCGGCACGTTTAGCGGCAACGGCGGCGGCCTGACCAATCTGAATGCCGCCCAATTGACCAGCATCAGTGGTGGTTCCGCCAACTCCTTCATAGGGCAGGCTGGCAATTCAACGATGACCGGCGGATCCAACACGGCCATCGGCAATGGCACGGGCGTCACTGCGGGTGCGCTGACTTCCAACCAAAGCGGCTCTGGCAACACGGCCATCGGCACCGGCGCGCTTGCCTCCAACCCAGGCGGCTCTGACAACACGGCAATCGGCGACGTTGCGCTTAATTCCAACAATGCTTCTGGCAACACGGCCATCGGTTTTGAGGGGCTATACTTCAATGTGACCGGCATTTATAACACGGCCAACGGCTATCAGGCGCTTGAGAACAATTCTGGAGGCTCCTACAACACTGCCATCGGCTTAGGCGCTCTTTCCGACAACGTTATTGGCAGCAATAACATCGCACTGGGTTATGACTCCGGCATCAACATCACCAACAGCGGCAACATTGACATCGGCAACGCGGGAGTTGCGACCGACACCAACATCATCCGCATTGGCACCAGCCAGACCCAGACCTATATCGCGGGCGTCCTGCTGCCGCCGTCGCCGACTTTGATCCAAACGAATTTCATTGACGGCAAGTTATACACCAACAACTACGGCTGGCCGCTGACGATCAGTGCAAGCGTGGCTTTAACCACGGCATCTGTGGCCGGTAGCGCGAATGAATCCTTTTGCATTCAGGCCAGTCCGAGCGTGGGCGGCTTCACCAATATCTGCGCCATCTCGACAATCGTCGGCAGTGCCGTGTTGCATTACACCAATCATGTTGACGGCTTTGTGCCGACCAACGCGATATTCTGGTTCACCAACTTGAGCGCTGGCACCGGAAATTCTGGAGCCGTCAGCGGTGGGCAGTTAAAATATCCATGAAATCTCTTTCAATCATTCTGCTGCTGCTCGTTGCGGTGGCGACTCACGCCCAGCAATATACGATAGACTGGTATAAGATTGCCAGTGGTGGCGGCACGAGCACCGGCGCAACTTATTCCTTAAGCGGCACCATCGGTCAATCGGACGCCAGCGGCGCGATGAGCGGAGGGAGTTATTCCCTGACCGGCGGATTCTGGAGTCTCATCTCCGTCGTGCAGACGGCGGGACTGCCAACGCTCACCGTGACGCATAGTGGGAACACGGTCACCGTGTCGTGGCCAGCCACCGGCAGCTACACCTTGCAGCAGAACGGAAACCTAGCGACATCGGGCGGCTGGACGACGAGCGGTTACTCCATCAGCACCGCCAACGGCACGAACAGCATCACCATCACCTCGGCCACGGGGAATCTGTTCTTCCGGTTGAAGCAGTGAACCAGTCACCGGCTCCGGCCTGCGTGCCGCCCTCACCTCACCCTGACCCTCTCCCCTCCCGCTGCGGG
>CAYPTV010000287.1:0-4727 GCA_964413505.1 uncultured Bifidobacteriaceae bacterium
AAATATGCCGCGCCGACGGCGCTGGGGACGAACGCCGTGCCAAAATCATTTTGCGATGGACGTTTGGGGCAATTGGCGTTTGAATATCTTCACTGCTCGAAAGTGAAATTGTGAAACTGAAAATTGTAATAATTCTGATGGCAATTGCGACGACGCTCGGCTGGCAAGCCAGAGCGCAAAATTACGATACGAACGGCGACTATGTTCAAACATTCGCGGGATCAGCATTTACTGGTTATGTGGACGGCGTAGGCCAACAAACAATGTTTAATGGCCCGGCCAGAATTGTTGCGGATTCACATGGCAACCTTTTTGTTTGGGATAGCGGTAATTACAGAATCAGGGAAATTGCCCCGAATGCAACGGTCACGACTTTTGTCGGCGGCGGAAATCAGACTACTGGTGTCGGGACAAATATTTCTCTTTCTTCACTATCCGCCGTCCAAATGACCATTGACCACAACGATAATATCTGGATGTTAGCGTATTCATCCTCTTCTGTTTATGTTTATGAAATCACAAGCAGCGCTCTTGTCACGCGCACAAATCTCTCTTTATCAACCTCGTCATTCCCGGATGGCATTTGCGTTGACTCACTGGGAGGCATCTATATTTCAGATAACAGCGGCAACAAAATCTACCGTTACACTAACGGTGTTTTGAGCGTCTTTGCCGGTTCGGGGAATTCAGGCTACACCGATGGAAACGGAATTTTCACATCGTTTCAAGGTCCAGCAGCTTTAGTCGCTGATTCTGCAAACAACGTTTATGTTTGGGATTCAGGAAATCATTTAATTCGTAGAATTGACCAAAACCAAAATGTCACGACCTTCGCCGGGATATACCAAAACGGTTTAGAAATAGATGGCGTCGGAACTAATGCCTCGTTCGGTGAAATTAAACAAATGTTTTCCGATCACTCTGGAAATCTTTATCTCGCTTGTGTGGATTGTATCCGAAAAATTGACGCTACAACGAACGTGGTTACGTTAGCCGGAGCTTTTAATGATCTATATGGCTACACAAATGGGCCGGGCAATCTCGCACGATTCAATGGTGCGGACGCGATTTGTCTGGCAAGCAACACGTTTTATGTTGCCGATGGTGGCAACCAACGTATCCGTAGCATCACGAACTATCCAACACCGCAAGTTGTCACTGGCGCGAATCTTGGCATCGGCACATTTGCCGGCGTGACCATCACCGGCATTGTTGGGCGGACTTATCAAATTCAATCGTCGCCCGACTTGAACACTTGGACGACGCGGGCAACGCTCCTGCTCAATTCCAGCCCATATTTATGGGTTGATCAGAATCCCGTGAGCGGAAGCAAATTTTATCGTGCATTGTTGCTACCGTAAACGGCTTGGTTCCTTCAGCTATGCTTTTACACTGCTTCAGAGGATGATTAACGATCAACAATTGGTGCAATTGTTTGCAAACTTTCTATCCATTCACCGAGAGACAGTGGATAATTTAAGCAGTCGAATCCTGAAGCATGACTACGAACTGCCAAGTCGCGTTCGTGATTTTAGGGCGATGAAATTTATTCAAATGGAAAGTGGCTTTACCCCACAACTGCTTGAAGCGACCAACCGATTTCTTATTGATATTCATCGAGCCGAATGTTGGTTCAAAGTTGCACAGAAACTTGACGAAGATGACAGAGCAGGTTTGATCTGGGATTTTGCTGAACCACATCTCGAACTGGCAGTCGGCCGCCCATATTCACTGAAGAACTTATTCACTTTTGCGGCCGTGCATTTACTGCATCAATCAAATTTCTTAAAGACGCCAAATTGGAAGGATGATTTGCCTTCCGATCGGGATATTGATTACGAGCTTCTTAAAAACCAAGGTGATGGTTGGCTGGCTTTTTCTGGATTCATCGCAAAAATGGAGCAACTGAATGACAAGGCTTTTTGTAAAAAAGAAACTGCCGACTTTCGCCATAAATCGCAACATCGCTACAGATTGCAATTCGATTTCGGATTAACACCCGTTGTCGAAAGAAAAAAGACGGAAAAAGGCATCACATATGGCATCGGTGCCATTATGCCACTTGATGTTGAAAAGCTGGTTCCCCAACTTTATGTGCAACATCAGCGAACGGTAGATGTTTTCTTGGCTTATTGGGAGTTGGTAAACGAACTCTGTGCCGCTTGGGATAACAAGTATGCTCAAAGTTAGTTTGCTCACGAGCGCCAGAACGATTGATGCAAAAGTTGTTCAAGTGGATGCGGACAATGATCTGGCTTTGTTGAAAGCAGTTGGAAAATTTTCTCCGTTGCCGATTGCCGCGAGCCGCTCGGCGCATCTGGGCGGCACGGTGGCGACGATTGGTTTTCCCGACCCGTCGTTGCAGGAATTTTCGCCCAAGGTGCTGGTGCACGGCCACCACGGGGGAAATCGCGTCGCTGTCCGGCGCGGGGGATGACCCGAAAGACAAATGAAGAAGGCAGAATGAAGAATGAAGAAACAGGGCGGCAACCGGTTCGCGCCAGCCGGTAATTCTTCATTCATCCTTCTTCATTCTTCATTTTCCCCCGGCCATGCCAATCTTCCGTTCACTGCATCATCCCGACCGCCGGTTTTGCGCCATTTATTCCTCCCAAAAAATATTTTTGCATAATCATGGCTTGGACAGCCTTTGTCCAACCCTCCCTGCCAGAATGTCGCCCAAGAAAGGTTAAATTATGACAACAACAAATGCGACAAACGAACAGCTCGAACTCGGATTCAACGGCATCAAACCCCGCGCGAACGCGGCGCGGCGCGAAGGCCGCATCGCCCGCGCCAACTGGTGGTTCGCCAAAATGCGCGAGGCCGTGGCCGGCGCGATGGACTGGCAGGAACAGGCGCAGCCGCGCCCGGAGCAAATCTGGATTCCCGGCGCGAACCGCGAAATCAAAGTGTGAAGGCAGAATGAAGAATTAAGAATGAAGAAACAAAATTGTGCGCTGCGCGCAAAAAGATTTCTTCATTCCGCCTTCTTCATTCTTCATTTGCCCAGATAGCCGGCGCGCACAAATTCGCGGATGGCGGAGATTTCCGCCTCGCCGTGGATCGTGTGCGCCTTGGGATATTCGCGCCATTCGGCATTGAGTCCGGCGGATTTCAGCTTTTGAACCTGTTCACGGACGGGGTCAATCGGAATCATCGGGTCAAACCGGCCGTGCGTGATGAGCAACCGCTGCTGCAAGGCGACGGGCGAAAGCCCGCCCAGCAGCTTTTCAATCTCATAAACCCAGCCGCTGATGCCGACGATTCCCGCCAGCCGGTGCGGATAACGCAAGCCGACATCAACCGCCATCAGGCAGCCTTGTGAAAATCCCGCGAGCGTGATTTGATCCGCCGGAAACCCTTTCGCGCGCAGATCGTCGAGCAGGCCGGACAGCAGTTTCCGGCTGCGAAGGATTCCCGGCGTGATGTCGTTCGGATAATCGAACCACGAAAAGCCCTCGAAGTATCTGTCAGGCGCGTTGACGAGGAGATAATTCAGCCACGGCAGGTTCATCGTTTCCTCCAGCCAGCGATAGCCCTCGATGCTGTCGCCCAAGCCGTGCAGCATGACCATCAACCGGCGCGAACCGGCCTCCTGCGCGGGAATCAATTCGGTGTGAAGCATAAATCATTTGGCCGGCAACGCCTTCAACCGCGCCGCCTCCCCGTCCAGCCAGTCCGTCAACACCTTGCGCTGGTCATCCGTCAGCCGCGCGTCCTTGTGGATGGCGGTGTATTTGCCCGGCGGCATTTCGTCGTAGCCGATCTTCTCGCTCATGTCCTCCAGCCGTTTCGCGGCGCGCATCGGGTCGGCCGGCCAGTCCGAGAGGTTCAGATTTTTGCGCCCTTCGTTCACGTCGCCGGCGATGAGCAATGACACCGGGGCGATGTGCGAATACCACGGCCACTTCGTTTCGTTGGAGTGGCAGTCGTAGCACGCCGCGTGCAGCATCGCCGCGACCGGCGCGGGCGGCGGGCTGGACGCCAGCAGATCGTTCACCACCGGCGGGTTCGTGCGCGCCGGGTTGGCGAGTTGCAGCAATGCAAGCAACACCACCAGCGCGGCCAGAATCCATTTCAGTTTCTTCTTCATATGCTTCAAATAAGACCCGCAACGAGTAATGAATATTCCCGCGCGATGCAAACCCGCATTTTTCACGCCTTGAAAAATTCCGCAACTTCTGCTCGACAACAATCCCCCTTTACTGCTTCAAATATGGCGCGACACATGGCAAAAACCAAACGCATCGGCATCCTCACGGCGGGCGGCGACAGCCCCGGCCTCAACGCCGCCATCCGCGGCGTGGGCAAAACCGCGCTCGGCTACTATGGCATGGAGATTATCGGCTTCCGCGACGGCTTTCGAGGCATCGTCGAGGACCACAAGCTCAAGCTCGACAAATCCAAGCTCGCCGGAATCCTCACCGTCGGCGGCACCATCCTCGGCACCAGCCGCGACAAGCCCCACCGGATGCTCATTGACGGGCGCACGCGTGACATGACCGACGTCATCGTCGAGAACTATGAGAAGCTCGGACTCGACGCGCTCGTCTGTCTCGGAGGCGGCGGCACCCAGAAAAACGCCCTGCACCTTGCCAAGGCCGGCCTCAACGTCATCACCCTGCCCAAGACCATTGACAACGACGTCATCCTCACCGATTCCACCTTCGGCTTCGCCACGGCCATGGATATCGCCACGGAAACGATTGACCGGCTGCACAGCA
>CAYPTV010000288.1:0-4684 GCA_964413505.1 uncultured Bifidobacteriaceae bacterium
CCGCCATGTAAGGCCGCGCGCAGCCGTTCGGGCAGCCGGTCGAGCGGATGATGATCTCCTCGTTGCTGAGGCCGACCTCGTCGCAAAGTTTTTCGATGCGGTCAATCATGCCGGGCAACATGCGTTCGGATTCCGCGAGGCCAAGGCCGCACGTCGGCAGCGAAGGGCAGGCCATCGCGGCGGCGTGCAGGACGCGCGCCTGATTTTCCGTCTTCACGCCGTGTGAACCGAGCAATGCGGTGATGGCCGCTTTGTCTGCATCGCTGGAGTTGGCGAGAATCACATTTTGATTTGCGCTCAAGCGGAATTCGATGTTCGGAAATTTTTCCGCGACTTCGCGCAAGGCAACTTTCTGTGCATTCTTCACGCGACCGGTCTCGACGAACATGCCGAGAAACCATTTTCCGTCCGTCGCCTTGTGCCAGCCGAGGAGGTCGGCGGTGGTCGTGAACTTGCAAGGCTTGGCCGGCGCAAGCGTGATGCCAGAGCGCTGGTTCACTTCGTCCTGCATAAACTTCACCCCGCGTTCGGCCACGACGTATTTGAGGCGCGCGTGCTTTCGGTCGGTCCTGTCGCCGAAATCGCGGTGGATCGTCAGCACGGCCTTGGCCACGTCCACGAGTTTGTCCGGGGTGAAAAAGCCGATGACATCCGCGAGGCGCGGATACGTCTGTGTGTTGCCGTGGCTGCGACCCATGCCGCCACCGACGGCAATGTTGTAGCCGACAAGCTGGTCGTTCTCCACGATGGCGATGAAGCCGAGGCAGTTCGTGAAAATGTCCATGTCGTTCACCGGCGGAATGACAAAGCCGATCTTGAATTTGCGCGGCAGATAAGTTTTGCCGTAAAGCGGGTCAAGAAAGTTCTTGGTTTCCTCCGACTCGTTGTCGAGTTGCACGCCGTCAATCCAGATGGAATGATACGCGGGCGTCTTGGGCGCGAGCGCCAGCGCCACCTTGTGCGCGTCGGCGATGACCTGTTCGCGCGCCTTGGTGTAAGCCGGCGTGGGCGCGGCCATGACGTTGCGGTTCACGTCACCGCAGGCGGCGAGCGTGGAGAGCAAAGACTCGTTGATTTTCGCAACAAGCGGTCGCAAACCGGACATCACGATGCCGTGAAACTGGATGCTCTGGCGTGTGGTGATGCGGAGCGTGTTGTTGCCGTATTGCGTCGAGAGGTCGTCGAACACGCACCATTGCTTTGCGGTCATCACGCCGCCGGGGATGCGGCCGCGCACCATCATGATATATTTCTTGCCGGTCTTGCGCAGGTCGCGGTCGTCCTGTTGATACGAGCCGTGAAATTTCAGGAACTGATTGTCGTCCTCGGAGAAATGGTCGTTGGCCGGATTGTTGAACGTCGCGGCAATCGTGCCGGCCAAGGTCGGGATGGCTGCCTTGATTTCTTCGTTATGCGTTAATTTAGATTTTGCGTCATCGCTCATAGGCGAATTGTTAATTTAACCGGAAGCGGCGGATTATTCAAGTCAAGTTGCCGGGACAAAACGCTGGAGCCACAATGTAGCACCGAACAAAATCAGAAAAGCTGTGCTCAATTCAAACGGGCATTGCGGCGCGACCGCCAGCCAGTCCACAAAAACAATGCCCGCGAGCAGGCCTGACACGATTCTTCCCACATTGACTTCGCCGACGAAAAAAATTGTCCGTGCGCAACGCGCGACCCAAAGCGCAAAAATGAACGCCATGAATAATGCCGCCTTTCGCGCCTCCCCGGCGTTCATCAACATCGCCAGAAAAATGGGCGCGGCCAGCAGCAGCAGGGGCCAGTATGGAACCGGTCCGCGGAAACTTTCGCGCCGCGCGACGTAGCTCAAGCCCACGATGTAAAATGCCAGCGCAACCCCGCACCAGATGGACGCGCCGTTCAGGCCGTTTGCAGCGGTTGTTCCGGCGATGACATAGACCCAGAACCGGCACAATCCCATAAGCCATGGCGACGCTGTGATCGCCTTGTGCGCAGCGTCGTAGATCAAAATGCAGATGGCGAGGATGACCGCGAGCGCCCCGGCGGCTTTTCCGCAAAAAATCAAAAGCAAAATCCCCAACGCCAGCCATGCCCAGCCGAAAGTCCAGACAGTGTCAGCAGAAATCTGGCCGGAAGGGATGGGCCGTGACGCGCGGCGCTGCCGGTCAAAGTCCGCGTCGAACGCGTCGTTCAGGAACATTCCGCCGATGTAAAGTGCGCTGATGCCCGGCAAAAGCAGCGTCAGTTTCCAGCCGTTTCCGCCGCCGGAAAGCCACCAGCCAGCGAGGCAGTTTGACCAGACGGTCGGCAAGTTCGACACGCGGCCCAGGACGAGCAGCGTGCGGAATCGTCCGGCGAAACTATGATTCATCTCGTGAAGGAAAACAGAAAGGGCCGTGGCTGAAAAGATTGAAACTCTGGAATTGTTGTCATCCGGTGTTGCACGGGCTGTTGACTTGCTGTTCATCTGCCGGGAACCAGCGATTGCTAAAATGGTTTCCGCCACTCCTGAAATGGAAAAAGCGTTCGCTAAACCGATTTTAGCGATTCCTGAAGTGGAAAAAGCGTTCGCTAAACCGATTTCAGCGACTTCTAAAATGAAAATAGCGTTCACTGAAACGGTTTCAGCGATTACTAAAGTGAAAAAAGCGTTCGCTGAAATGACTTTAGCGATTGCTAAAATGATTTTAGAAGATGGATTTTGGGTCAAAAACGTCAAAAAAACGGGTTTTTTGAGGGCTGCCGGAACAGGCTTGAACGCTGGATTTAACGGAACAGGCTGAAAACGAGCAGTTTAAGCTGGAAATGGCAAAAAAGAGGATAAATCCCGTAAATCCCATGCTCGGATTCCTGACGTGCATCACACCCGTGCCTGTTGCGTGGCGGGAGCGTGTCGGACGGCGTGCTTTCGCATCGGGTTGAAATCCCCCTGTTCGCATCCGGCCACAAAGCCTTCCGTCACCGTTTTCAATTCCTCCCAGCGCGCCCGAATTTCCTTCGCCTCGGCTTGTGAAACCTTTTCATTGGCGGTGGCGGTGGCGATGACATGCAGCAGGTCGGCGAATTCCTGCACGATCTGGTTGGTGGCGGGAATGAGCTGGTGCGGATGCGGGGTGTTCTTGGGGTTCAAAATGAAAAAACCTCCCGCGCGCTGGCAAATCCACTGGACGAGCCGGTGGTCGCAGGTGCTTTTGAGCAATGCCTCGATGCGGTCGAGAGGATTGCCGATGCCGCTGCCGGCGGCGTTGTCGGACGGCTCGGCCCATTTGTAGATCATCGAGGGCGAGAGGCCCAGGTCGGCGGCGACGTGCTTGGCCGATTTCTTTTCGAAAACTTCGCGCAATAGTTCGTGGGATTGCATGGCGCGACAATGGGCAACCGGCGGAAAATTGGCAAGCCTGAAGCGCCGGGTTTGGCTTACAAAATTGCCGTGAAATTATAAATGCGGTTTATGCGGACATATTGTTAGCTGGGGGGCAGTCGTATGAAATCCGAAGCCAAACCGAATGTTTCTTTCCTGCTTGCGTTGGCGGGCGGGCGGGTTTTTACTTGGTGCAATAATCAACGAAGCGGGGAATTATGAATACTATTGCGATTGTCTATGCGGTCTGTCTGGTGTTCGGTTTGATCTTCACGTTGTTCAGCGCGGTCTTCGGGCATTTGTTCGGCGGTCACGGGGAAGTCCATGTCGGCATGGGCGGTCAGGCCGACGGCGGTCTTGGCCACGACGGCGTGCCGGGGGTTTCGATCCTAAGCCCGACGGTGATGGCGAGCTTTGTCACGGCGTTCGGAGCGTTCGGCCTTATCTTCTGCAAGATTGACGCGACGAGCAGTCCATGGATCAATGCCCCGCTTTCCTTGTTTGGCGGAGTGGCCGTGGCATTGCTGGTGTTGTGGTTGTTCAACTCCATCTTCAAACGCACCGAAGGCTCAAGCGAATCGCGCGTCGCGCAGTTGATTGGCCAGACTGCCGCCATTGTCACGCCGATTCCCGAAAACGGCGTGGGCGAAATTTCCTACACGCAGGCTGGCTCGCGCTACACCGCGCCAGCGCGCAATGAAAAAGCAGGTTCAATCGCCGGAGGCCAGACGGTGAAGATCAAGCGCATCGTCGGTTCGCAATTTTACGTCGAGGCCGCCAATTAAAAATTTCAACAGTCAACCCCAACCATCCACTGCATTATGAACGTGATTCCAATCGTTGCTGACATTCCCTGGCCGACCGTAGTCATCGGCGCCGGTTCCGTGCTGTTCGTCATTTTTGTTTTCATCATCATCTACGCGAGCCGTTACACCAAGAGCGGCCCGAACCAGGTGCTCGTGATCTCCGGCATCAAGCGCAAGATGGTCGAAGCGGACGGCTCGGTGCGGGAAGTTGGCTTCCGCATCGTCAAAGGCGGCGGCCGCTTTGTCTGGCCGATCTTTGAAAAAGTGGACGTGCTCTCGCTCGAACTGCTGACGATTGACGTGCAGACGCCGGAAGTTTATACGAGCAAAGGCGTGCCGGTGAAGGTGGACGGAGTCGCGCAGATCAAAGTGAAGGGCGACGACATCTCCATCGCGACGGCGGCGGAACAATTTTTGAGCAAGGGCGTTGACGACATCAAGAACATCGCCATGCAAACGCTCGAAGGTCATTTGCGTGCGATTCTCGGCACGATGACCGTCGAGGAAATTTACCAGAACCGCGACGCGTTCG
>CAYPTV010000289.1:0-4682 GCA_964413505.1 uncultured Bifidobacteriaceae bacterium
TAAACGTGCCGCCACTATAAGTATTCGCAGCCGAAAGGTTGAGCGTGCCAGTGCCGTTAACTGTCAGGCCGCCGTCAGGCGTGCCGGTGCCATGCACCAAAGGCTGGGCAATGGTGATGGTATTGCCATTGGGATTGATGATCGCGCCGCCACTGTCCACATTAGCGGTTAAATTTGCATTTGCAGTAATGGCTGGCAGGAAGAAGACGGAGCCACTTGTGTCATTTGCATTTGCTTTTAATACCCCTCCATTGAAATGAATGGTAGAGTTGTGGCCAGCCGCAGTAGAAGATTGAATGAAACTGCCGACCGCCAGCACGCCGCCGTTTAAATTGACAACGTTGTTTTGGGCAGTGCTTCCGGCAACAAAGTCCAAATCAAAATTTCCTGCAACCGAGAAATTTGCCGTGTCTTGAACAGTGAAGGCATTGCCGTTTCCAATGATGGCATTATTAATAAATACAAATGAAGGTCCGCTTAAACTCCCGCTGTTTTTCAGCGTCAACGTGCCGACAGCCGTGTTGCCTAAAACAATTTGTCCGCTGGATATAATGTTTGCACTATCAGCCACAACTGTTGTCCCACCGCCGGGATGAAAAACTCCCGTTGTAATGCTGCTGGCACCGCCGATCGTCAAGGTTCCTGCCGATGTGGTTGTGCCTCCCGTATAGGTTGCCCCGGCACTGGCACCGTAACCAATGGTCAAGCCGCCGCCCGCGCCATTTTTGGTCAAAGAAAAGGCACCTGTCAGGCCGCCGACGGTCAATGTATTTCCATTTACGGTCACCGTCCGGTTTGCATTCATGGTTGCCTCCCCGCTACCTAGGTTCAAATTATGAGCACTGCCGACGTAAGTGAAATCTCCATTCCAGTTCTGGGCTATCGCAGAAGAGAGGGTGACATCGCCAGCGCTGGTGTTGTCGATTGCCGTTCCTCCGCTGATGGTCAACGTGCCGGTGCCAATCGGGGAACTGGTGCCCCCGGAGCCGCCACTGTTGATATTCAATTGACCGACGGAAAGTGTCGTGCCTCCGTTATATGTGCTCGCACCTGAAAGCGTTAATGTGCCGCTGCCCGTTTTGATCAATGCTACTGAACCCGAAGTGTTCTGAATGATGCCACTGAACGTGCCGCTGGCATTATTTCCGCCAATAGTCAAAACCGGTGAACCGCCGCCTGTCACATCATCCACTGTGCCGCTACCATTCAATCCATTGATAGCTTCACTATTACCATTCAAATCCAAGGTGCCGTTCACTGTGACATCCCCTTTGCCGCTGCCGCCGGGAATGACATTCGCCGCGCCAAGTTTAAGAGTGCCGTTGTTGATGACCGTGGCACCGGCATAAGTGTTGGCACCAGATAATGTCAACGTTCCCGCACCAACTTCCGTAAATCCTCCCAGCCCGCTGAGGATACCACCGAGGGTCAGGCTGTCTCCATTATTATCCAGCGTGGCATTCACTGACGAACCCAATGAAACATTGTTGGCCACGCTCAACGTGGCGGAACCGGCTTGAATCGTATTATTGGCCGCCACACTTACATCGCCCGCACCAAGCGCACTGTTGTTCCCAACCTGCACCGTGCCGCCGCCGCTTAAAGTCGTTCCAACGCTGCCCGCCGTCGGGCCGTAGCTGTTGGCTCCTGAAAGAATGTTTGTTCCCGTGCCATTGATGGCGAGCGTCCTGGCCCCGGCTGTATTGGCGATGCTGCCTGAAATCGCCAGGGATTTGCCGCTGTTCACTGTCAAGAATGCATTGTCGTTCAATGAGACGGCAGTTTGAATGACATTTGCAATGCCGTTGTTCACAATCACGTTGGCTCCGTTGCCCGAGTTGTCCAAGGTCAGGGTGTTTCCTGCGTTCGCAATCACAAATGAATAGTCATTGGTAATTGTGATGCCGCCCACGGATTCATTGGCATCCAATGTCACTGTTCTCAAGGCAGTTCCAACGCCAAGGATCGCCACATCCGTCGGCACGCTTGGCACATGAGGATTGCTGCTCCATTTGGTGCCGTCTGACCAGTTGCCGTCAACATCGTTTGCCCATACGCTCGACGAGACAGCCAACGGTGTCAGCGTCAAAGTCACATAATTCTGTCCGCTCGGACCGGTCGCCGTTCCAAAGCTGGCGGAAAATCCCGCGATGCTGGTTCCAATGGCAAATGTTGAATTCAAGCTGCCACCATTGACGAGCGTGCCGTATTGAAACAGATTGTAAGTGCCCGCCGCCGCAAAGGGAGTGGCCGTGCCGGGCGCATAAAGATTCAGCGTCATCGTGCCTGAAGCGGGCAGCGTCAAAGTTCCTACGTTGACCATGCAGTTATTTAAATTGGCCGCGCTCAAACCAAAGTTGCCTATCGTGCTCGCGCTCACCGTCAGGTTGGTAATGTTCAATACGCCGGAACCGCCCAAACTTGACGTGCCCGATCCGGGCGCAATGATGGTTCCCGCCACGGTTGACATTGAACCATTGACCGAACCGCTGCCAGTGAGAACTTGTGTGCCACTTAACGCCACCGTGCCCAAGGTGGAAATGTCCAGCGTGCCGGAAGTGACTGTATAGCCTGTCGTTGCGGAAGGCGTGTTGGCAAGCGATAATGTGCCGCCGTTTACGGTGGTCAAGCCGCTATAACTTAAAGTGCCGCCGAGCGTTTGGGAGCCGGAACCGCTCATGGTTATGCCCAACGCGCCGCCGCCCGATCCATCTTGGATTGTTCCCATGAAAACAGTCGTGGAAGAACCGTTGATCGTCAAGATGGCATTGGCTACGGATGAGCCATTGGCATTCTTGATCACCGGGGATACTCCAGACTTGTTATTCGCCGTGGAAAGCGATTTAACCGATACACTGTTGCCTGCGAGAGCCAATGTCGGCGCATTTGCGGCTGCGCCAGCACCCGTTGCTTGAACAGAAGAAAGAATGCCGCTGCCATTGAAATTGATTGGATTCAGTGTGGTGGAATTCAAGGCGCCGGAACTGCCTAATTGAATCGTTCCATCATTTATATGCATTCCACCTGTGAAAGCATTATTGCCGCTCAAAATCAATTTGCCCGGCCCACCTTTAGTGATTGCCGTGCTGAACCCGCCGGTATTATCGGCGATAGCAGCACTGATGGTGAAAGGCTGCGGTGTTGCTGGATTGGCTCCTATCATTATAACAATGTCAGAATTAGCGGTGGCGGAAGGTCCAACTATTTTGCCGGCACCAGTGTCTTTAATAATCGAACCTGCGGTTGTTTTTGTAGCAGCAATCAAAAGGCCACCGGCTGTAAGAGTTTTTCCATTTAAGTCAATGACCTGCGCAACGCCAGCATTGGCATCACGATATGCGGTGATGATCGTATCTGCTGCCAATGTCACTGTTGGAAATCCGGATTGAGCGTTCGGATTTGGTGCCGGCAGCGCCGTTGAATTTGTCACATTATTATAGGTGGCGGCGACAACCGCTTTATCAGTTCTAATCCCCGCCCAATCACCAAAGTCGTCGGTAGCGGCTCCGGTTAATGCATTTCCAGTCATGTAGGGTGTTCCATTGGCGTCTTTTACAATTGCAGTCGCCCCGGAAAATGAGCTATAAATGTTAGTCCCGCGTCCAGTATCCTCAAATTTGGCGTAAACTGTGCCGCCAATGTTGCGGGTGGGAGAGTTAACAACAGTTAAAGCTGCATTAACGCTTGCGTTGCGACTGAGAGTAAACGCTGACTCACCGGGATTGATTGTCAAACTGTTAAAACTCTGCGATGCACCCGCCGCATAAGTGTAAAGCAGCGCGCCGCCACCAACAGCAACATTGGCGGTGCTGTTTAAAAGATTAGCAGTGCCACCGGAAGGATTATTTAAGTTTATAATTCCACCATTGATGGTCAGGGTGCTGCCAGAACCAATTTTAGCTGCATTCGCTGCGCCGCCCGTAATCGTCAATGTCCCCGCGCCCGTCTTGGTCAGCCCTGCCGAGATGTTCAAGTCATTCAAGGCGATTGTCGTGTTCCCCGCGCCGGTAACGGTCAATAAACTAGCGCCCGTAATTGTCGCGCCAGTTCCAAAGGTTAGCGTCCGGCCTGATGCCACATTCCACGTCTGCGCCCCTCCCAAAGTCAGGGCGCAATTGTTTGTAAAATTGTTATTAGCCGCTGACATGTCAATGCCAGAAGTGCCGTTACCTAATGTCAAAGTAAAGCCGCCGGTATTGGCTATGGTCAGCGGGCCGGCAAGATTGTTATCAAGTTGCAGCCCACCCAAAGTCAGGTTTCCACCCAAAGTCATCGCCGCCAAGCTGGCTGCCGAGGGCGTGTTCCCAAATTCACCGATATCTGTCGTCGCCGGGGCGACGCTCCAGTCGGTGGCACCGTTGTTCATGGTGGTCGTGTCCAGTTTGGTTACGTTGGCCGCCCGAACACTCATCGAGCCAAGCCCGATGGTCAGGGCGATGATGATTGACGGCAGGTATTGCGCGAAATAATTGCCGACCTTGGATTGGGACTGGTGGGTTTTCATATGAGAACCCTAATTAAGGGTGTAATTATGTTTTTTAACTTCTGTCGCCTTTTCGTCCATAACATAGCCACGAAGACTCTAAGACTTCAAGGAAACAGGATTAAGGGATTAACTTTCAAAAAATTACCCTGCGCCTGCCGGTTTGTCAAGCGACGTTTGCCGCTTTTCTTTCTTGGGA
>CAYPTV010000290.1:0-4682 GCA_964413505.1 uncultured Bifidobacteriaceae bacterium
CGTTCTTGGCGACAAAATCCGTCTCGCAATTGATTTCCACCAGCACGCCGACTTTTGCGCCGGGCGCGATGTGCTGCGCGATGACGCCTTCGTTGGCGGCGCGGCCCGCCTTTTTCTCGGCAGACGCGATGCCTTTTTTGCGCAGATATTCCATGGCGACTTCAATGTCGCCTTTGGTCTCGACGAGCGCTTTTTTGCAATCCATCAAACCCGCGCCGGTCATTTCCCGGAGCTTGCCGACATTTGCAGCAGTGATTTCAGCCATAAAAACAGTTGAGAGTTGAGAGCGGAAAAAATCGCGCTCCAATAAATTTACGCCGGTGAATTTTCCGGCGTGGTCGGATCGTCACCGGCGGCAATTTCAACCGCCTGTGCCGATTCAAATTTTTGTTCGTCCGCCGGAGCGGCTTCCTGCGCATCCGGTGCATCCGGCTTGCGCGCGCGCTTGGCTTCAAATTCCGCCTGCGCCTGCGTGATGACCTGGCCAATCGTCGCCATGATCGTGCGCACCGAGCGGATGGCGTCGTCGTTCGCGGCAATCGGATAATCCACCAGATCGGGATCGGAATTCGTGTCCACGAGCGCGACGATGGGGATTTTCAATTTGATCGCCTCGGCCACGGCGTTGTGTTCGCGCTTGATGTCCACGACGAACATCGCGGCGGGAAGCTTGTCCATCCCGCGGAGTCCGTCAAAATATTTGTTCAGCCGCGCACCTTCGCGGCGGATGGTGGACTGTTCCTGCTTCACGTAATTGTTGATGGAGCCGTCCGTGTCCATCTTCTCGATTTCCTTCAGCCGCTTGATGGATGATTTGATGGTCGCGTAATTCGTCAGCGTGCCGCCGAGCCAGCGTTCCGTCACAAAAAACTGGCCGCATTCCTTCGCGGTGTCCTTGACGCACTGTTGCGCCTGCTTCTTTGTGCCGACGAAAACGATTTTTCCACCCTTGCGGACCGTTGTGGAAAGAAAATTGCAGGCAGCTTCGAGCTGCTCGACGGTTTTCGATAGGTTGATGATGTGGATGCCGTTGCGCGCGTCGAAGATGAAAGGCTTCATCTTGGGATTCCAGCGCTTTGTCTGGTGTCCGAAATGGACGCCTGACTCCAACAATTCTTTTATGCCGATGCTTAACATGTTTCCTTTGGTTAAAAATCCGCCGAGGCGAACCATCCCGCGGAAAACGGGATTAATTTTAGTGTTATTGTGGCCATTCACGTTCACACGAGCGCGAAATTTTTAAGGCCGTTTTCCCTCTGCCAACCAGCGAAAGGAATGTTGAAAATAGCAGAAAAATGCCGGGTGGCAACTGCTATTTTCAGCATGGACCTTGCGGAAATGGTGGTTGGCGGGATTTAATCACTTCACCCATCCCTGCGCCTTCAGCCAGAACAGACAGTCGCCCGTCCACGGATGCATGGGCGCAGTCGGCGCATTTCTGTTGCCCAAACCCATGCCGTGTCCGCCTTTTTGATAGATGTGCAGGTCGAACGGCACGTGATTTTTCCGCAGCGCGGCGGCGAACATCAGCGTGTTTTCCGGCGGAACGGTTTTATCCTCGCTCGTGCACCAGATGAAGCACGGCGGCGTATTCGGCGTCACCTGCAATTCACTGGAAAGCTGCTTCACCAGTTCTGGCGCCGGATTTTTGCCGAGCAACATATTTTTCGAACCTTGATGAGCGAATTCACCCATGGTGATGACCGGATAACAAAGTATGCCGATGTCCGGCCGCGAACTTTGCCGCTCAATCGTGTCGGCGGAATTGGTGTCGCCGGAATCAAAATGCGTCATCACCATCGAGGCAAGATGCCCGCCCGCCGACGACCCCATGATGCCGATGCGCTTGGGATCAATCTTGTAATCATCCGCATGCGCACGAACCATCCGCACCGCCCGCACCACATCCTGAAATTCCGCCGGATAATGATAGCCGGTCGAGCCGAGCCGGTATTTCAACACGAAGCAAGTTATACCATGCTGGTTGAGCCAGAGCGCGTAATCATTGCCCTCGTGCGGCGCGAGATGCGTGTAGGCGCCGCCGGGACAGATAATCATCGCCGCGCCTGTGGCATTCGTCGGGTCGGCCAGATACGGCGTTAGTGTGGGGATATCGTTGGAGGAATTGCCGAGCGCGCCCGGCGCGCCGTCGGGCCAGAGCGGGATGGGCGTTTGCATTTCTGCGCGCGACAACATAAGCGATGAAAACAATACGATCAGGGTGGAAATAGATTTCATATCTTTTACGATTAGTTTTTGATCTTTGCCTCGCCGGTCTCCACGTCGAGCGTCCATTCGTGCGGTTCCGGCAGCCGCAGTTTCCCATCACCGATTTCCAGCGGCATCCAGAGATAGCGCGAATCCCATTGCGTTTGCGGCCTCCAGATGTCGCCCATGAAAATGACAGAGGTTGTCTTTGTCCCGGCAATTTTCAACAGCATCGAAGACTGCGAGCCGAAGGTGTTTGTTGACTCCGGCGCGATGCTCTTGAATTTAGACCACGGCCCGGCGAGCGATTTTGCCGTCGCATAGACGTTCGGGTTTGCCGCCCAGCCGGTGAGATGCGAGCCGACGACGTAATAAAGCCCGTCGAAATGCACCAGCGCGCCGCCTTCGAGATGTTCCGGGATGAGGCAGATGTCTTTTTCCACGGTCAGATAATCGTCGGAAAGCTTGGCGATGTGAAAACCGTTCGGGCGGTCCTCAAAAATCAGATACGCCGTGCCGTCGTCGTCAATGAACTGACCGATGTCGCGGCTCTGGTAGCCGAGCGGGCGGAAACTGTTCAGGTATTTGTAATCGCCGTCCACCGTGTCGCAGGTCGCCACGCCGACGCGCGCGAGATTGTAGCCACCGCGCTCTCCCGGCAACGGGCCGTCAATGTGCATATACATCACGAACTTTTTCGTCTTCGCGTTGTAGAAAACCTTGGGCCGTTCCAGAATCCAGCCGCGTCCGAAATTTTCCGGGTCCTCCAGCTTCAACACCTGGTTGCGGTGCGTCCAATGCACCAGGTCCTGAGATGAATAACAACTGACGCATCGGAGTCCGCGTTGATTGGTCTGCGCGCGGTCCTCGCCGAACCAGTAAAACGTGTTCCCGAGCTCGATGACACCGCCGCCATGCGCCTGAATGTGTTCGCCTTGATTGTCCGGCCAGACTTCTCCGGGCCGGATGGTCTCTGCTGGATGCGCGGCGAAGCCGAGGAACATCGCCACGACGACGAGACGCAAGGCTTTTGCAGGTGAAATTTCTGTCATGCGGAGTGAGACGCAGTTTAATCGGTGCGGTTACAGATGCAATTCCGAAGCCCGTGTTTGACGCATGTTGTTTACCGCTCTAATTTCCCTGTGTGTTTGAACTCGTGTCCGATTACCAGCCCGCTGGCGACCAGCCGCAGGCGATTGAGAAGTTAACCGCCGGCATCGTGTCCGGCGTGAAACATCAGACTTTGCTCGGCGTCACCGGTTCGGGGAAAACATTCACAATCGCGAACGTAATCAAAAACGTGGACAAACCCACGCTCATCATCTCGCACAATAAAACTCTCGCCGCACAGCTTTACGCGGAGTTCAAAAGTTTTTTTCCGCACAACGCCGTCGAATACTTCGTCAGCTACTTCGATTATTACCAGCCCGAAGCCTATATTCCGCGCACCGACACGTTCATCGAAAAGGATTCCAGCCGCAACGAGGAGATCGAACGTCTTCGCCTTTCGACCATGAGCTCGCTGTTTTCGCGCCGCGACGTGATTGTCGTCGCCAGCGTCTCTTGCATTTACGGCATCGGCAGCAAGGAAGATTACGAGGAAATGATCATTCCAATCCGCACGGGGCTGCAATTGTCGCGCGAAATTTTTCTCTCCCGCCTCATTGACCTGCAATATGAGCGCAACGACATCGCGTTCGAGCGCGGAAATTTTCGCGTGCGCGGCGACACCGTCGAAGTCCGGCCCGCCGGGCGCGAGGACGGCCTGCGCATCGAATTTTTCGGCGATGAGATCGAACGCATCACGCGTTTCGAGCCGCTGACTGGAAACAAGATTGAAACGCTCGACGCCGTCGTGGTTTTCCCGGCGAAACAATTCGTGACCACGAACGACAAGATGAAGCGCGCCATCCTGACCATCCGCGAGGAACTCGGCACGCGCATCATGGAATTTGAACGCGACCGGAAACTCTTGGAAGCGCAGCGCATCAAGCAGCGCACCGAGTTCGACCTGGAAATGATGGAGGAAATGGGCGTCTGCTCCGGCATCGAAAATTATTCGCGCCACATTTCCGGCCGTCCGCCCGGCTCGCAGCCGAACACGCTCTTCGATTTTTTGCCGGACGATTACCTGCTCGTCATTGACGAATCGCACGCCACCGTCTCGCAGATCGGCGGGATGTTTGAGGGCGACAAATCGCGCAAAACCGTTTTGGTCAATTACGGATTTCGCCTGCCGAGCGCGCTCGACAACCGGCCGATGAATTTTCTGGAATTTCAGTCCATGCAAAACCAGACGATCTACGTCAGCGCCACGCCCGCGCCGCGCGAACTCGCCTGGTCGCAAGGCCACGTCGCCGAACTTGTCGTGCGACCGACCGGGCTGATTGACCCGACCATCACGCTCAAGCCGCTCAAAGGCCAGATTGACGATCTGCTCGAGGAAGTCCGCAAACGCGCCGACAAAAAAGAAC
>CAYPTV010000291.1:0-4675 GCA_964413505.1 uncultured Bifidobacteriaceae bacterium
CGCGCGATTCGTGATAGGCGCGGATGACGAGCAGCCCGGCGTATTCGCCCTGCGAGCCGGCATTCGGCTGCAACGAAATTCCGGCGAAGCCGGTGATTTCCGCGAGCCAGTCTTCGAGCAATTGAAAAAGAATCTGGTATCCACGCGCCTGGGCGAGCGGCGCGAACGGATGAATCTTCGCGAATTCCGGCCACGAGACGGGAAACATTTCCGCCGCTGCGTTCAGTTTCATCGTGCAGGAGCCAAGCGGGATCATCGAGGCCGTGAGCGAGAGGTCGCGCGATTCGAGCCGCTTGATGTAACGGAGCATCTCGGTCTCGCTGTGGTAGCGGTTGAAGACGGAGTGCTGGAGGAATGCGGATTGGCGATTGGCGATTGGCGATTGGCGATTGGCGTCCAGTTCGACCACCGAAAAATTCACGGCTTTGTCGCCATTAAAAATTCGCCAGATGGTTGCGACCTCGCTGGCGCTGGTGGTTTCGTCGAGCGAAATGCCGATGGCCTTATCGTCAATGGCGCGGAAGTTTATCTGGTGCGCTTCGGCGATCTTCAAAATGTCGGCGGCGGCTTTGCCTGCGAGTTCTACGCGCAACGTGTCAAAATAATTTTGTGCGGAAACCTTGTGCCCGAGTTTCGTCAGCCCGGCGGCTAAAATTTGTGTCAGCCCATGGACGCGCTCCGCAATTTTCTTCAATCCTTCCGGCCCATGATAACACGCGTAAAGCGACGCCATGTTGGCAAGCAGCGCCTGCGCCGTGCAGATGTTGCTCGTGGCTTTCTCGCGGCGGATGTGCTGCTCGCGCGTGCCGAGCGCGAGGCGCAGCGCGGGCTTGCCGCGTGAATCTTTGGAGACGCCGACAATGCGACCGGGCATCTGGCGCTTGAACTCATCGCGCGTGGTGAAGAAGGCCGCGTGCGGTCCGCCGTAGCCGAGCGGCACGCCGAAGCGCTGGGCGCTGCCAATGGCGATGTCCGCGCCAAATTCGCCCGGTGGCTTGATGAGCGTGAGCGCGAGCAAGTCCGTGGCGACGGTGAGCATTGCGCCGGCGGCATGGGCTTTTTCCGCGAAGCCGGAGTAATCGTGGATCGCGCCAAACGTGTCGGGATATTGCACGAGCGCACCGAAGACTTTTTCGGTGAACGAAAAGGTTTCGTGATTGCCGACGACGATTTCAATTCCCAGCGCCTTCGCACGGGCACGAACCACTTCGATGTTTTGCGGGTGGCAGTTTTCGGAGACGAAGAAATGGTTGCGGCCATCTTTGAGCCGGAGCGACATCGTCATGGCTTCGGCGGCGGCGGTGGCTTCGTCGAGCATCGAGGCGTTGGCGATGTCGAGCGCGGTGAGGTCGGTGACCATCGTCTGAAAATTGAGCAGTGCTTCGAGCCGGCCTTGGGAAATCTCCGCTTGATACGGCGTGTATTGCGTATACCAGCCGGGATTTTCGAGGACGCTGCGCTGGATCACGGGTGGCGTGATGGTGTCGTAATAGCCCTGGCCGATGAACGACCGGAACACTTTGTTCTCGCCGGCATATTTTTTCAGTTCGGTGAGCGCGTCATGTTCGCTGCGCGCGGCGGGAAGATTTAACTTTTTCCCGAGGCGGATTTTTTTGGGGACGGCGGCGTCAATGAGTTGATCCAGATTTTGGTGGCCGAGCAGCGCCAGCATCGCGCTGGTTTCGGCGGCGTTCGGGCCGATATGGCGGCGGACAAATTGATCTGGGTGCGGGGGCCAATCTTTAATCAAATTCATCCGGCCAAAATTACGGTTCGCAGGCCGCAAAGCAAGATTGGATTTCAGTCGAAAGCATAACTGAAGGACAATTCAGGCAAACACAATATGTCCGGCTTGGCAAGGATTAAGGCCACAACTAATGGTGTTTTCCGCCTTATTTTTACGCAAATAAACATTGTGCAAAACGTGTCTTTTTCCTAATATTTTCACAACTTGTCAGCACATCAGTTAATCACGCTGGCGCGGCTCAATTTATGGCGAAAAATCCTGATTCGAACGAAGAAAAAAATGCTCCTCCGGGCGGCGCCATCAAGGCCGATTACGGCTCGGCGCAACTCGGAAAGCTCGAGGGACTCGAAGCCGTCCGCAAAAAGCCTGGCATGTATATTGGCGGGACGGACGAGCGCGCGCTGCACCATTGCGTGTCGGAAGTTTTGGACAATTCCGTGGACGAACATCTTGCCGGTCATTGCGACAAGATTGAAGTGACGATTCACATGGACGGTTCGCTTTCCGTCCGCGACAACGGACGCGGCATTCCGGTGGACATCCATCCGCAATATAAAATTCCCGGCGTCGAGATGGTTTTGACCACACTGCATTCCGGCGGCAAATACGGTCAGGGCGGATATAAATTTTCCGGCGGCACGCACGGCGTCGGCGCGAAGTGCGTGAACGCCGTTTCAGAATGGTTCGAGGTGGAGGTTTCGCGCGGCGGCGAGGTTCATCAAATGGAATTCGAGCGCGGCAAGACGGTTCAGAAACTTCACGTCATCGGCAAGGCAAAGAGCACCGGCACACTCATCACTTTCAAGCCCGACCCGGAAATTTTCCGCGACACGGTGGAATTCAAGGCGCCCATCATTTCGCAACGGTTGCGCGAACTGGCGTTTTTGAATTCGGGTTTGGAAATCACTTTTCTGGACGAGCGCCAGCCGGACGCGAAGCCGGAAGTCTTTTTTTACCGCGACGGCGTGGAACAGTTCGTCAAGCAGCTCAACAAAAGCAAGGAGCCGTTGCATCCAAAGCCGATTTCGTTCAACAAGGAGACGAAGGAGAAACTGGACGACAAGGAAATTGAGGTTCACGTCGAGGTCGTGCTGCAATACAACGACAGCTACAGCGAACAGGTGCTTTGCTACACCAACACGGTTCACAATCCCGACGGCGGCACGCATTTGAGCGGTTTCCGCAGCGCCGTGACCCGCGCCATCAATCAATATTCAAAGTCGAACGAGCTGTTAAAGGAAAAAGACCCGCAAATCACCGGCGACGACGTGCGCGAAGGTTTGACGGCGGTGATTTCGGTCAAGCACAGCGATCCGAAATTTGAATCGCAGACCAAGGTGAAATTGCTTTCGCCGGAAGTGGAACGAATTGTCGGCTCGGTTTCTTACGAAGGGTTGATGAGTTATTTCGATGCGAATCCGCCGATTGCAAAACGCATTATCGAAAAATCTCTTAACGCCGCACGCGCACGCGAAGCGGCGCGCAAGGCTCGCGAAGCCGTCCGCAAATCCGCACTGACCGGCGGCGGACTTCCCGGCAAGCTGGCAGATTGTTCCGACCGTGATCCGGTGAACACGGAATTATATATTGTCGAAGGTGATTCCGCCGGCGGCTCGGCAAAGCAGGGACGCGACCGGAAGTTTCAGGCGATTCTCCCCATTCGCGGCAAGCTCATCAACGTCGAGAAGGCGCGGCTCGACAAGGTTCTTCAGAACAACGAAATCCGCACGATGATCACGGCCATCGGCACGGGCATTGGCGACGGCGAAGGCGAAGGCGCATTCGACATCACCAAGCTGCGCTACCACAAAATTATCATCATGACCGACGCCGACGTGGACGGCTCGCATATCCGCACGTTGCTGCTGACGTTTTTTTACCGGCAAATGCCCAAGCTCATCAAGGACGGTTACGTTTACATCGCGCAGCCGCCGCTTTACAGCATCACGCGCAAGAAGAAGACCGATTACATTGACGACGACGTGCAGCTCAATCGCATCCTGCTGCAAAACGGCGTGGAAGAAGTGCGGTTGAAAAATCTCGCGGACGGGCGCGAGCTGGCGCCGAAACAATTGGAAGAAATTCTCTCGCTGCTCGAATCGCTCGACAAATACGCGACGTTCATCCGGCGGCAGGGCGGCGATTTTGGCGATTATGTCGAGAAGCGCAGCAAGCGCGGCACTTTCCCGGTGTTCCTCATCAAAGTCCGACTGGGCAACGACGAGACCGTCCATTATTTCGACGACCTCGACGACGTGCAGAAGTTTAAGGACGCGAATGCCGACCTTTACGGCGACGCTGAGGCGAAGGAAAAATCCGAGAAACCGAAAAACCAGACACGCCGCGCCGTCGAGGCGGACTTGCACCTCGAAAGCAAGGTCATCGCCGACTTGCTCGGCAAACTCTCCAAGAAAGGCCTGGCCGTGGATCACTACGCCGCGCAGGACAAGCCCTTGTATGAACTGATCGAGGGCGAAGGCGACCGCGCGACCGTGACGCCGCTGTTTTCAATCCCCGAAATCTTGAACAGCGTCAAAGCTGTCGGCAAGAAGGGCATCCAGATGACCCGCTTCAAGGGTCTCGGCGAAATGGACGCCAAGGAATTATTTGAAACCACGATGAATCCGACCGTGCGCAAGCTGTTGCGGATTGACCTCACCGACGCCGTCGAGGCCGAGGAAATGTTCTCGCGGCTCATGGGCGAGGAAGTCGAGCCGCGCCGCCAGTTCATCGAGGACAACGCGCTCAACGTGCGCAATCTGGACGTTTAATTTTTAGCTGCTGAAATTTTTATGGCTGACCCAAAAGACCCGAATGATTTGCCGGTGAGCAACACGCCGTTGTTCGCCGCGAACGAGAAGATCGCGAAGATCAATGTCGCGGACGAAATCAAAAATTCGTTCCTCGATTATTCCATGTCCGTCATCA
>CAYPTV010000292.1:0-4660 GCA_964413505.1 uncultured Bifidobacteriaceae bacterium
ACCGGCCTGCACGCGCGGCTTGCCGGCGGCGCGGGCGAGAATCTTTTCCGTCAAGGTCATAGGCTGACACGATAGCCGACGCGCGAGGCAAGTTCAACTGAACAAAAGCTGCACAGGTCAATATGCTTTTGGCAAATCGCCTCGATTCCGGCGGGCAAGACAACTTTCGGAAATGCCTTCCGGTCGGCGATTCCCTCGCGGTGGTTTGAGTGCAGATAAATCAGGCAAGTTTTTAGGGAAAGCCATCAATCGTTGAAGCTCGTCAGGCGCGTGTTCCGCCAAGATTTTCCATAAACGCAGTATTCTTAACCTCTCTTCGACGAATCGTGGATGATTCAGGCGGATTATTTCTACCAACCGTGCGCCTTGCTTGTTGAGAGCCGTCACCTTTCCATCCGACTCCACGCGCAAACATTTGCCGTATGCAACTCGGCATGGGTCTGGAACACGACTTGCCTTTTTTTGCTGGTTACAAAACTGGCAGGCGAAAACCAAGTTGTCATATTCGCATTCCAGCTCTGGCGCTTCATCTTGTGAAACCAGATGATCAATGGCCCAGATATTGGTCGGCGACCAAACTTTCCGGTTCATACAATATATGCAGCGGAAATAAAATTCATCCTCAACCCACGGACGATAGCTTTCATAACTTGAATACCCTGCTGGCCCGTGGCGGCGGCGATGTGGCCGGGCGGGATAGGCATACGGCTGAATCGTGTCATCTACTCCGCCCATAATCCTTGCCGCTTCAGTTTTTCGATTTGCTGGTCAATCGCGTCGGCCTGGCGTGGCTTCAAGAGATTTACGCGCGCATCCGCCAACCGTTGCAATTGTTCCAACTCGGTGGCTTGATCTGGTGAGAGACGGTTCTCCTCTTCCAAATCAATTAGCTTTGCCCGGCGACGATTTGTTTTCGGCCAATCTGCAGTAATCGCCAATAACTCGGACAAACGATTCAAATCGGTGAAGCCCTTCGGAAAATATTCGGTCTGCTCAAAAGGCACCCCTCGCCGACGAATTCTTTCAAACAAATCGAGAACCTTGCGTTCCATCGCCGCAGGCAGGTTGTAGAGTCGGAGAACCTCGGCATCAATGTGCCAATGAAGTTGTTTTAATTCAGATTCCTTAAAATCATCTGCTTCCTCGGCAACACCGAGAGGAAATTTCATTTGAATCGTCTCGCGCCCAGTCTTCTGTTTACTGCGTGTCCCTTTTTTTTGTTGAGAAAATGAAGCCGCTGCGTCGAAGTAATTTGCAACAGCAGTCTCCAGCGCAGTTAAATTTTGTTCCAGTAAATTTGGAACGGGCATACGGCGTATATCGCCAACAAGGACATTCCGCTTGTTCGATTGACAATATGCGTAGGCGTTTGCAATGGGAGAATTCAGGATGCCCCAGAAAACAGCCAGTGATAATGCATTTGATTTCGGTCTGACAACAAGGAAGTCACTCGGAACCGGATGCCCTTTTCTATCCTGAAGCCCTTTCAACCGCCATGCTTCCCGACTCACACGTGGGTAGTTGAGCAGGATTTGCGGTTTGCCAGTTGTCGTGCCCCAGCGGTGTCTCAAAATTGTTTTGGAATTGAGATTCAACCAAGCATTGGCGGGTAGCCTGTTTGTAACTTGCTCTTCAAGCCAGCCAGCAAATCCTTCGGCAAAACCTGTTCTTTCTTTCGACGAAATCTTTATCGTTCCTTTTGGCAGCGTTGAATCTGTGTCGCCTTTGTGACTAAACCCTTGGCCAATGTCAGCGAATTCTGAAAAGCGAGGGAACATTCGCAACGCATCCCATACATCATTCAAATCTGGCAAAAACAGTGAGTTGGTTGAAGTCTGTAAGAATCGTGTTGCGTCCACTGTTGCAAAAGTCCCAGCTTCATAAGTCTGACTGAATTTGTTGACCTCCCACTCACGAATGCGTTGATAGCGAATTGGCAGACGCTGGGTCGCTTGTTTTGCCAACCGCCGCCCAATGACCACGGTGGATTCTGGTTCTCCATAACGGAAAACCTTGTCGGCAAAAAGACTGATTTCCGAAATCTCGTAATCGCGCAGGAGAATCCGTCTGACATCCGCCGCTTGCTTTGCATGAAGGAAGGTCTGCGGCAAAACAAATCCAAATACGCCGCCGGACGGCAAATGTTCAACAACGCGCCGGAAAGTTTCCGCCGCTTTATTTGGAAGCCAACCATCAACCCGCTCTTTGGCTGAAAAATTCTCAAATGGCGGATTCCCCAGCACAATGGTTGCATTGCGAATGCCTTGCCTGAGCAAATCACCTTTGAACATATTCGCTTCGGTCAACGCCCAGCCGTTTGGATTCGGCACGTCGGCAAGTGTCAGCGACAATCGCGCAACTTCAAGCGCGAACGTATCCAACTCAAGCCCATGAAGACGTTCACGCAGATACTCCTTCCGTGGTTGTTTCCAATCTGGCGGAAGCAATTCGCTTAACAATCTCATGGCCGAAATCAAAAATCCTGCGTGGCCACAGGCCGGTTCAAATACTTTGCGATCCGACACCGCAATGTCCTTTTCAATCCAAGGCCGGAGTTTGCCCACGATGTAATCCACCAGCCAAGTGGGTGTGCTGTGCGTGCCGAGCTTTATTCGCGTGGCGCGGTCAATCAGCGCGCTCTCGTAAAGGAAGGCCAACGCTTCAGTGCTGACGGCACCACAATTACCAAACCTGCCGATATCATGGCTTGCGGCCACCAGTGCTTCGCGCCGCCTCTGCCCACCAACCGAAATCGGTCGTGGTGATTCGCTGTGGTAGTGATTTGCAAGCCGTGCAAAGACATCTTCTACCTCGGCAAGATCAAGTCCCGCAAATCCACGAACAGATTTGTCCTGCAAAATCTTCGTCGCCAGCAGCCAGAAAGTGGATTGGAGCAGCCAGCGCCCATCAACCTCTGAAACGTCTTTCCAACCCAAACGCTGTTTGGTTTCTGAAACGACGCGCTCGATAAGACCAGTCAGCTTTTGTCCCGCCTCGGCTTCGATGACTGGTAGAAACCCGGCGTCAACAAAATCAATCTGGTAGTCGCGTTCAACCCGCCCCCAAACCTTGGCACGATATATCGCATCAGGCGAAAGTTGGGTGCGATATTGGGCGAAAAAACTATTTAGCTGTTGAGGCGTCAGACGCGAATGGAAGCGAGGACGTTCGCTCCCTTGCACCCAAATCTGATAATAGTCAGGCAGACAGTTGAACACGAGCGGTGCTCCGAGGGGACGAATGGCGGCAATGTCAGACTCGTTTGCGTTCGGCTGATCAAGAACTGCAACCGAGGCGGTGCGTGAATCAAAAGGTTGATCTGCAAATGCAAGCAGCGGCACGCGCGACTGACTGCCGGGAATGAGAAAATCTGTGCGAAGCCGGTCCTCACGGAAACCAACTTTTATCAGCCCTTTTCGCAAAGGGTCTAGCTGTATTGGAACCGAGGTCATTGCTTCTTTTTTTGATTATATCTTGTATGCATAACATTGCCAACGCCCAAAACTTTATCGTGCTCGCTCAGACAAAGGCTGTCCAACCCTATAAATTATTTTTTTAATTTTCCCCTTCACCCCGCCGCATCCAGCCGGAGCAGGCAATGGCCGAAGTCCACGACGGGCTGGCCGGGCGTCGGCAGATATTGGCGCACGAGCTGGTAGACGCCTCCGCGTCCCTGCTCCACCAGCCCCGCCTGGCGCAGGACTTGCAGATGTTTGACGCCGCTGGCGTAGCTGCAACCGCCCACCGCCGCCAGTTCGGCAATCGTCCGCGGTTCGCCGCAGGTCAATTCCTTGAGCATCTTCCAGCGCGACATCTGGTTGATGGCTCGGAGCGTCCGCTTGAGGTCGGGCAACGGCCTGACTGCGGCAGTTATTGGTGTTCCGGTGTCTGAATTCATGCGGAAAACCTTAAAAAATGGGGAAATCAATGTCAACAACGGATTGCTTCTTCCTTCGGCCAGTTGGATTCTTCTTCCGTCGGGATTAAATTATCTGTCGGCGAGATAACTCTGTTTGTCGGCGGGATGGAAGTATCATCCAGCGAGATGGCTTCTTCTGTCTGCGGGAATACTTTGTTTTCTGGCAGGATTGCTTGGTTATTCGACGAGATTGTTTTTTTATCGGCAGGAATGCTTTTTCTGTCGGCAGGATGGATTTTTATTCCGGCAGGCCGGATTTTCGTTACGGCAGATCAGCTTTTCATTGCGGCACGAGTTCATTTGACCACTCTTTATGCCGCTTGCGCGACGGTTTTATATTTGAGCGCGGCGAAGATGCTTTCAAAAATCCATTTGCCGTCGTCGCTGCCGAGCAGCGGTTCGCTGGCGCGTTCGGGATGCGGCATCAGGCCGGCCACGTTGCGCTTTTCATTGCAGATGCCGGCGATGTTTTGCAGCGCGCCGTTGGGATTCGCGGTGTCGGTCAGGTTTCCGCTCGCGTCGCAGTATTGCCAGAGGATTTGGTTGTTGGCCTTGAGCTTTGCGAGCGTTTCTTCGTCGGCAAAATAGCAGCCTTCGCCATGCGCGATAGGCACGCGGAGAATTTTCCCCACCGGAATCTGGCTGGTGAATGGCGAATCGTTTGTGGCGGTCTTGAGGAAAATGTTTTCGCAGTGGAATTGCAAATCGCGGTTGCGGATGAGCGCGCCGGGCAGCAGGCCG
>CAYPTV010000293.1:0-4651 GCA_964413505.1 uncultured Bifidobacteriaceae bacterium
TTGGCAACTATAGTTACCAGAACGTCCCCACCTCAACTTCTGTCGGCCAATACACTACTACCTTTTCCGTGCCGGCAAGCTGGGCAGGCCAGCGAATTTTTCTAGTCTATGAAGGAGTGCTCACTGACACGGCGACCATGATTAACGGTCAGACTATCGGCGCAGTGCACCAGGGCGGATTCTATGAATTTAGTTATGAAGTGACCACGAACGTTGTCGTTGGCGCGAATACAAATGTATTGAACGTGACTGTCAGCGAATGGTCAGCCAACAATTCAGTCAACAACGCCGAGCGCGAGGGAGACTACTGGAATTTCAGCGGCATTTTCCGGCCGGTCTATCTGATGGCCAAGCCGCCGTCTAACATTGACCGCCTTGCCGTGGACGCGCAAGCCAGCGGACTGCTCAACGTGAATGTCTTTCTGTCGGGCATAACCAGCAACAGCGTCGTCGTCGCTACAGTGACCGATACTAATAATGTTCAATTGGGTAATTCCTTTTCCAATACCGTGACCGCCGGCACGACGAATGTGTTGCTTTCTGCCACTCTGCCTTCACCGCAGTTATGGTCGTCGGAATTTCCCAATCTTTATACTTTGACGGTGCAATTGAAGGATACAAACAATGTTACCATTCATACGGTGACTAACTTGATTGGTTTCCGCACCATTTCTTTTAGCAATGGCCTAGGTTATTTTATCAATGGAAAAAAAGTCCTGCTGCGCGGCATTTGCCGTCACGAATTCTGGCCGACGGATGGACGCACCACCAGCCTGGCCGAGAGTGACATGGACATCAAATTAATCAAGGACATGAACTTCAACGCCGTGCGCATGACTCATTATCCGCCAAACAAACTTTTCCTGCAGGAATGCGACCGCTTGGGCTTGTATGTTTTTGACGAGTTGACCGGCTGGGCGCAGGCTTACGACAACACTATCGCGCCCGAACTCGTCCGCGAAATGGTGATCCGCGACGTGAACCATCCGTGCATAATCGCCTGGGACAACGGCAACGAAGGCGGCTGGAATACTACCGTGGATAACAACGGCACCGGCTCGACCAATGTCTATGCCATTTACGATCCGCAGAACCGCCATATCAATCGTCCCCGAAGCACGTTCAACAATGTGATAGACGATCATTACCCGCAGTGGAGCACATTTTCAACGAGGTTTGGGGCGGGGGCGACGGTTTATTTGCCGACGGAAATTACCCATGGACTTTACGACGGCGGCGGCGGGTCAAGCCTGTCGGACTATTGGGATATGATGCGGACATCCACGAATGGCGCAGGTATGTTTCTGTGGGCATTTCTGGACGAAGGCGTCGTGCGTGACGACGAAGGAGGTGCGATAGATGTCCAGGATCAAAATGCGCCGGACGGAATCGTCGGCCCTTATCGCCAGCCGGAGGCGAGTTATTATACTTACAAGTCCACTTACAATCCTGCGCAAGTTACCGGACCGATTCCGGGCAATTCCTTCAATGGCACGCTGGCGGTCGAGAACCGTTTTAGTTTTACCACTTTGAACAAATGCAGCTTTGACTGGCAGCTTGGCTGGTATCCCGACGCCAATGATCCGGCCAGCACCTTCAACACCAGCACCAATCCGCTCACCGGCGGTTTTCTGGTGGCGTTGGACAGCGGCAGTTTTGCCGGCCCGAACGTGACTCCCGGCGCAACCGGCTCGCTCGTGTTGCCAAATTTTCCTGCCAATGGCACAAATTACGACGCACTGCGTTTGACCGCGTCTGATCCTTTTGGCAACAATCTTTATACCTGGACGTGGCCGTTGCACACGCCCGCGCAAATCCACGACCGGATTTTGGGCGCGGTTTCCCTGGCCGCGCCCGCGATCACCGCCGGCACCAGCGCATCGGAAATCATCGTGACGAACGGCCCGCGCATTTTCCATTTTAACAATGCCAGCGGCATCATCAACAGCCTGACGGTTTCCAATCAACCGGTATCCTTGTCCAATGGTCCGCGTCCGGTGGCAGGCTCGGCCTGGACGGTGACGGGCATCACCAATTATTTTGACGGCACGAATTATATTATTTTGGTCAATGACATTACCAGTGCGGCCAACGGTTTCCAATGGACGCTGCGCCCGGACGGATGGTTGACCCTGACCTATCGTTATACCTTGACGGGCGCGCAAAATTACATGGGCGTCACGTTTGACTATCCCACCAATAAAGTGACGGCGATGAACTGGCTGGGGCAGGGACCCTATCGCGTTTATAAAAATCGAACGCTTGGACAGGAAATTTTTGTTCATACCAAGACTTACAATTACACTTGGACCGGCCAGGGATCATTAGTCGCCCCCACAACCACACCGTGGGTCTATCCTGAATTTGAAGGTTATCACGGCCAGTTGAACTGGGCTGCTTTGCAAACCACCGAGCAGCCGATCACCATTGTCACGCCGACCACCAATCTCTTCTTCCGTGTGCTCACACCGCCCGCCACGGATAAGAGCAATGTCAATCCGGCCTACCCGCCGGGCGTCATTTCATTGCTGCATGGCATCGCGCCGCAAGGGGAAAAATTTGATTCAGGCACCGGCTATGCGCCCTCGGCTGGGCAAAATACCGCCACCGGACTTTACACGGGAGCAGCCAGTTTCTTCTTCGGTCCGCCGCCGCTTTCCGGCGCCGACCGCGATGGCAACGGATTGCAAGACTCATGGGAACTCCAATACTTCGGCGCATTAGGACAAAATCCATTCGCTCCAGGCAGCGATGGCGTTTCCCTCGGTTTGGATAATGCCTTCGGCCTGTCGCCCACGAATGCTGATCCGAATGTTTCGCGCCTGCCCAAGGCCGCGCCCGGCACTGTGACACCGATCTTAATGGCGTATCGCGTGCCGGTTTCGCAACTGGATTATTTCAGTTTCATTCCACAGATCACGGACAACCTGGTTTCCAACTGGTTCGGCGCCGACCAATATCCGCAATACTTTCTCATCAATACCGCGCCGACGAATGGAACGGAGAACGCCTATATGTTTCAGCCGAATCTCACCAACTGGCCGGGCAGCAACAATCACATTTTCCTGCGCCTGCAGATTGATACAAAATGAACTTTTTGACATTGGAAGCGAGAAAATCTTTAGTTCTGATGAACAACTTTTTTATTGTAAAATTAATTTCAGCCTCATCAATCAATCCGTCTGGCTCACGGGATTTAGAGCCGGAATAATTTGTCTGCAAACGATTCATCATTCAGATAACGCCATTTTGGACCGCGTGAATTTGCCGAGCGTCACCGCAAAAGTTGATCTGGTTCCAAATGGAAAATAGAGGCGAAATCACGGCGCGAGTTTCCAGCGCTCGCGGTCGGTCAGGAAAAGACGGTCGGGCAGAAATTTGACGGGCGGCGCGAAACGCAGCGGGAATTTCGGCGGAATCTGGCCTTGAAGGACGGCCTGGATGATGAAGGAACCCCAGCTGAATTCGCGCGGGGTGATCCAGTCGGAAATGAACCTGCTGTCTATGGTTTCCGGCGTGAGGTAAAGCGCCTGAACCGGTTTGATGTAGTCATTAAGGGCGAAGAATTCATTTTGCGCGTCCAGTGTCGTCCAGGTGCATTGGTGCCGGCCATACCATGCCACGGCCCACGGCACGTCGCTCATCATCAGTTCGTTTTCCTTCATCCATGCGGCGGTCTGCTGGATTTCCGGCGGATAATACGGCGGATAGGCCACCGTCTGGGCTTTGGGCGGGCACAGTGTGGCAATCATCGGCAGGCAGCACACCGCCACGAAAAGCGCGATGACGAGATAGCGCAACGGAGGCAATGGCAGGTTCATTTGATCCAGAAACGTCAGGAACAAACTTACGCCATACATGAAAATCAGCGGCGCGAGCAGCACGAGAAGATTTTCGGAATTGACGTCGGGCGATTCCACGGAAAGCTGCGTTTGTCCCAGCGCCTGGCAGACAACCAGCACGCCCAGGCACATCAGCAAAAAATAACGCATCCGCTTCGCCGCCACATTGCGAAATCCCATCAACAAGCCCGTCAGGAACAGCGGCGTCGCCCAGCTTCCGCCCAGCCTCGGCAGATCGGTCTGGACAATGACGCGCAGGTTCATCAGCAATTTATGGACATACGGAGTCAGACGGAACGGCAGCGTCAAATCGGGATGCAGCGACCGTTCCAGTCGGAAAGTCGGAAAAATATACGTCCCTTCAATCCATGCAAAGCCCGCCGTGCCGAAGGGCGTGCCGCTCACCGCGTAATTGCGCGCAACCCACGGCAGCAGTAGCAGCGCGAACATCGCCAGCGCCGCCAGCGCGTTCGGCACGCGGCGCGGCCCGCTGAACAACGCCAGAAATGCCATCAGCGGAATGACGATCCATCCAAACGAATAGCGCGTCAACGCCCCGATCCCGACCAGCGTTCCCGCGGCCAGCGACCAAAGCAGCAGCCGGCGCGCATGGGGCTGTTCCTCGCGTGCCGCCTCTTCGATTTTCAGGATGCACCACGTCAGCGCCAAGAAGATCACCAGCAGCAGCATCGTGGACAAGCCCGACACGCTGAACCGCCAGAGCAGGTCGCAGCCGAACGTCAGCAGCACCGAAAGCCATGCCGCTGTCGTGTCGAACAATTTTCGCGCGATAAAAAACGTCAGCACGA
>CAYPTV010000294.1:0-4632 GCA_964413505.1 uncultured Bifidobacteriaceae bacterium
TTCCGTGGCCAGATGCGTGGCGTCCGACGCGCTGCCGCCGTTGCCGCAGACGAGGAGTTTTTTGCCGGAAGTCAGGCAGGCCAGCACCAGTTTCGCCGCGCGGTTGAGCGGCTGTTCCAAAGCCGCCAGTCCGCGAAGCGTCGCGATGGAATCATCAATCGCCTTTTGCAAATGTGCCATGCGTAAAGTTAATCAAATATATTCAGCCGGGGAAACCATGAAATGCAGACTCTGCAAAACGACCGTAGCGCGTCTCGGCAGAGCGCCGCCATTTTTTATTTGGTTGAATAAATGCGGCGGTCTGCCGACCCGCCGCTACAACCTAAATGGCCGTTGAAAGAAAAGGCGAAACCGGCTAATTTCCTTCCATGCCGATTTACGAATTTCATTGCGGGAAGTGCGAGCGCGACAGCGAAATCCTCGTCCGTTCCGCCGATTGGAAGAATGCCGAGTGCCCGAACTGCGGCTCCAAGAAATTGTCCAAGAAATTTTCCACGTTCGCTGCGTCAAGCGCGGGCGAAAGTTCGGGAACTCGCGGCGCTCGTCCCTCCGGTGGCAGCGGCCACTGCTGCGGCGGCGGGTGCAGTTGCCATTGAGGGGCGTTACATCTTTGAATTGTTAAATGTTACATCGGGCGGAATCTTCCGATTCAACGAATCACGATTCGACGATTTCTTCCGCCTTGATCCGCGTCAAATCCTCCACCGCCCAATCGGGCTTGTGTTTCTTCAATTCCTCCAGAGTCGCGCCGCCGGTGGCCACGGCCAGGACTTTTGCGCCGATGAACTTTCCGCAGCGCACGTCAAACGGCGTGTCGCCGATGACGACGATCTCCTGCGGCTTGAGATTTTTACCCAGAACTCGTTTGGCGCGTTCGAACGCGGCGGCGGCGATGTGGTCGCGGTCCTCGTTGTCGTCCGCGAACCCGCCGAACTGGAATAATTCCCACAGTCCGTAACGGCGCAGCTTGAGTTCCGCGCCGAGCTGGATGTTGCCGGTGAGCAGGCCGAGCGCGGGCGGCTTGGGCAACGCCTGCAGGTCGCGGATGAATTGCCGGACGCCGTGGCAGATTTTGCCGTCGCTGTGCGCGAGGATGTGGTCGAGCCAGAAGACGTAGCGCGCGAAGAACTGCGCGAAATGCTCGGGCGTCTCTGGCAGTCCGTGCATCTTGAAAAATTCGCGGACGAGGCTCACGTCGGTGCGCCCGGCGAACTTCATCTTTTCCGCGCCGTGATGGAGGTTGAATTCCGTCGCAAAAGTTTTCTTGAAAGCCGTCGTTCCGGCGTGGCCCGTGTGGACAAGCGTGCCGTCAATGTCGAACAGAACCAGTTTCACCATGCGTGGAAAATATCAGACCGGAAAAATTCAGCGAGTTTTTTGACCGCAGACATGGCAGAAAATGTTTTTGGCATGGAGCGGGCAATGTGTTAATTCATTTTCAGACTCAGAACTGTTGGGGATCAATGAAAGTCTTGCGCGCATTTACATTGATTGAATTGCTGATGGTGATTGCCATCATCGCGATCCTGGCGGCGCTGCTGCTGCCGGCGTTGAACCGCGCGAAAGCCGCGGCGCAGGCGGCACAATGCCTCAATCATTTGAAGCAATGGGGATTGGCGACGCAGGTTTATGTGGCTGACAATGACGACCATTTGCCGCCGGAAGGCAAAGCAACGCCGCTGGAGAGCGACCTCGCCAGTTCCGCCTATCAGGCTTGGTATGTTCAACTCCCTCAAGCAGTGAAGCTGCCGCCTTACGCCTGCATGCCGTGGCGCACCAACCCGGCGGCTGATGTCAGCGGAACGATCTGGCTTTGCCCTTCCAATCCCCGGCGCTGCGACGCGAGCGCATTGAAAAATAATCTATTTCATTATTGTCTCAATCAGGGGTTCAATGGCGAGGGAACCAATGATCATCCAAACATCAAACTCACCGCCGTTCCTGCGGCTCCGGTTACTGTTGTCTGGCTGTTTGACAACGAACAATTGCCGGCAATCGGTGATGGCGGCTCCATTACAACCATGCACGGCCTTGGGGCAAACTTCTCATTCCTTGACGGTCATGCAAAGCGGTTCAAAAAGTCTGAATACTGGAATGGCTCCTCGACAGGAATCACAAACAATCCCGAACTGGTTTGGAACACTTTTCCCTGAAGCTGACAAAATCTGGGCGGATCAACGTTTGCAGATGTATGCCGCCTGCGAAAACTTTTTTCGGACAAACTCGTCCGCCTGTTCGCGCAGCTTTGCGTCCGGCCAAAATTCGCTCCACACAATGGAACATTTTGCGCGCGCGACCGCAAGCATCGCGTTCTCCCAATCTGCCCGCGAAATGGAAACCGGCGGCGGCTGGATCGAGCCTGGAATCAACAGACCCAGCCTGTTCCGCCGCTGCGCCGCGCCCGCGATTTTTTTGCCGCGCCAGAGCAGGTCAAACTTTTCATGGCCCTCAAAACATCGCCCCGCCAAAGATCTTTTGCAGCACGGTGCCAGATCCGTTTCAATTTTCAATCTCGCGAACGCATTTTGAATCCATTCGTGAATTCGACGATAGCTTTCTTCCGCCTTGAGCAGATGCCACTCGTGATCCGGTGGAACGACGAAACTGTAAGTCCAGTCCGCATCATGCGGCACGATGCCGCCGCCCGTTGGACGCCGAATAAGCGGACGCAGCAATGTTGCGTTTTCAACTTCTGAATATTTTTGGAAATAACCGAATGTCGCCGCCGGTTCCGCCCAGCCGTAAAAGCGCAGAACCGGCTTGCCGAAGCGCGAAACATTTTCGAGCAGCGCCTCGTCCAAAGCCATGTTGGACGCCGCGGCGCATTTGCCGGAATTGAGAAACAGAAAATTCATTGACCACCAAGACACCAAGACACCAGGTTCTTGGAAAGTCTTATTCTTGGTGACTTTGTGCCTTGGTGGTTAAAGTTTCTTTTACGCCGGTTCGCGGACACCATTTCAGGACTTCGCAATTCGCACAATCCGGCTTGCGCGCAAAACAGCGGCGGCGACCGTGCCAGACGAGCCAGTGGCTGAAATCCAGCCAGAATTTCTGCGGCAACAGTTTCATCAGCGCGAGTTCGATTTTTTCCGGTGTCCGTTCCGTGACCAAACCAAGCCGGTGCGACAATCGCATCATGTGCGTGTCCACGACGACGCCGACGACCACGTCAAACGCATTTCCCAAAACAACGTTCGCCGTCTTGCGCCCGACGCCGTCGAGCCGGATCAGTTCCTCCATCGTGCGCGGCACCTCGCCGCCGTGGAGATCGACGAGCTTGCGGCAGCAGTTCTGGATGTTCTTCGCCTTGCTGCGGAAAAATCCGGCGGACTTGATGAACTGCTCCAGCTCCGCGCGCGGCGCGTCCGCGAAATCCGCCGCCGTGCGGTATTTTTTGAACAACTCCGGCGTGATGAGGTTGACGCGCTTGTCCGTGCATTGCGCGGAAAGAATGACGGCGACGAGCAACTGGATCGGGTTTGCGTAATCCAGTTCGCAATGCGCGTCGGGATAAGTCTTCTGGAAACCGGCGATGATTTTTTTCAGCCGTGCGGTTTTTAATTTAATTGTTTCGCGTGGCATAAATTCAATTCAAGTTCTTCGCCAGAAAATCCAAAGTTCGCTTTTCGTATTCAGCTTTTGCAAATGCAAGCATATCCACATGAGCCGCGCCATCCACCAGCCAAAGTTGCTTCGGTTCAGCGGCGGCATCAAACAAAGCCTGCGATTCCGGCAATCTGGTGTCATGGTCGACTGTTCCGGCGATGAAAAATTTCGGCACTGTGATTTTGCCGACTTGTTGAATCGGACATAAATCATCCGTGCCAAATCCAAGTCGCGGTTTTAGCTGCCACGTCAAAAATGGCGTGCCGAATTGTCCGAACCAGCTAAATCTATTTTCTAAACGGTCGGTGATGGCTTGTTCAATTGTCGGATAAACTGATTGCAGAATCATCGCGTTAACCTGCAAAGGCGGCTTCGCAAGAACGGCCGCCGCGCCGCCCATTGAAAAACCGTCGGCGCATATTTTTTTGCCGGGAAACTTTTGATGGATGAAATTTACGGCGGCAACGGCATCGCGACTTTCCAAATATCCGGCAGTGATATGTTTTCCAATGCTTTCGCCGTGAGCTTGAAAATCAAACAAAAGCACTGAATAACCGGCATGAAAAAGAAATTCGGCTTGATTCACCAATTGCAATCGGTTGGCGCGAATTCCGTGCATCAAAATGACAATGCCCTTGTCTGCTTGTCCTGTGACAAGCCAGCCATGAATTAAAGCGCCGCTGGAACTTTGAAATTGAACCGATTCAATCGGCAAGTCAGCAGGTGGTTTTCCAATTTCGCAATTGCTTGGAGCAACAAGAACATTCCCTTCGTGCCATGCGAATAAACCAAAAGCCAAAGCACCGACCAAAAAAATTATCGCGACAATTTTTAATTTTCTTTTCAGAGGCATTTATCCTGACAAACCAACTGCGGCTCTTCAATTTCTTTTGGCAGCCTCAACTTCGCTTTTCGTCGGTGCGCTTTTGCCGTTCACCGATTTCCGCCGCAGCCGCAGCCGCCAGTTGGTCAGCACGTCGTAGGTCACGGAGTTTTTCAGCTTGGCGATGTCGCGCACGGTGA
>CAYPTV010000295.1:0-4608 GCA_964413505.1 uncultured Bifidobacteriaceae bacterium
CGCTTTCCTTCATCACGTCGCCGAGCGAGCCGGTCAACAGCAATCCGCCGCGCCCGCGCATCCGCGTCGCCTCGATGAACAAAATTTCGCCCCCGACCGGCGTCCACGCGAGTCCGGTGGCGATGCCGTATTCGGTAATTTTTTCCGCGCTTTCGGAAATGAACGGTGCGTGGCCGAGATAACTTTCCAGTTCGCCCGCGTCCAGTTTCACCATTGTGGCCGCGCCGTTTTTGGAAACAATTTTCCGCGCGGCCTTGCGCGCGAGCGCGGCAATTTCGCGTTCCAATTGCCGGACGCCGGCTTCGCGCGTGTAGCTGCGGATGAGTCCGCGCAACGCAGCGTCGGAAAATTTCACATCCTTCTTCGTCAGTCCGTGTTCCTCGATTTGACGCGGGACGAGATAGCGTTTGGCGATTTCCAGTTTTTCCGATTCGGTGTAGCTCGGCAATTCGATGACTTCCAGCCGGTCACGGAGCGCGGGATGAATCGGTTCGAGCCAGTTCGCGGTCGCGATGAAAAGCACGCGCGACAAGTCAAACGGCAAATCCAGATAATGGTCGGTAAAGGTGTGATTTTGGGCCGGGTCGAGAACTTCGAGCAACGCCGCCGCCGGGTCGCCGCGAAAATCCGCGCCGACTTTGTCCAATTCATCGAGCAAAATCACGGGATTGCGGCTCTCGACGCGGCGCAGCGTCTGGATGATTCTGCCGGGCATCGCGCCGACGTAAGTGCGGCGATGGCCGCGAATTTCCGCTTCGTCCCTCATTCCGCCCAATGAAATCCGTGCGAATTTTCTGCCGAGCGCGTCGGCGACGCTTTTTCCGAGCGAGGTTTTTCCAACGCCGGGCGGCCCGACGAGGCAAAGGATTGGGCCTTTGATTTCCTTGCGGCGTTTGATGACGGCGAGAAATTCGAGAAGCCGATCCTTGACTTTCGTCAGGCCGAAGTGCTGCTCGTTCAGGATTTTTTCCGCCGACTTCAGATCGAGTTTGTCCTCGGTGGATTTTTCCCACGGCAACGCCAGAATCCAGTCGAGATAATTCCGTGCCACGCCGTATTCGGCGGCGGCGGGTGGTGTTTGCTGCAGGCGCTCCAATTCCTGCTCGGCGGCCTTGCGGACTTCGGCAGGCAGGACGGCCTTGTCAATTTTTTCGCGGAGCAATTTGGCTTCGCCGGCGTTCGGCTCGTTGTCACCAAGTTCGCGCTGGATGGCGCGCAATTGTTCGCGCAGGAAAAAATCGCGCTGCGTTTTTGCGATGGAAGATGCGACATCGTTTTGGATTTTGGAACTCAACGTCAGGACTTCCTGTTCGCGGTTGAGCATCGGCAGTAATTTTTGCAGACGCTCGCGGACGGAAATCGTTTCGAGCAATTTCTGGCGGTCATCGAGGCTCAAATTCAGATTCGCGGCGATCAAATCCGCGAAATGGCCGGGATGCTCGGTGTTCAGCGCCGCGATTTTGACCTGGTCGGTCAGCGCGGTGGACATTTTTGCAATTTCCTCGAACTGCTTGTGCGCGTTGCGGAGCATCGCCTGAAGCTCGACGGAATTTTCCGTCTCGTCCCGGAGCAATTCGTAGCTCGCGCGCAAAAACGGCATGGGCGGCGTGAAATTTTTCAGGCGGATGCGCCAGAGACCCTCGACAAGCACGCGAACGGTTCCGTCGGGAAATTTCACCATCTTCGACAGGCGCGACACGCAGCCGACCTCGTGCAAATCCTCCGGCTGTGGCTCGGCAATTTCCGGTTTGCGCTGGAGCACCGCGCCGAACAGCCGGTCGCCCGCGACGATGTCGTCAATGAGCTTGAGGCTCGGCCCGGTCTCGACGAGCAGCGGCACGATGGCTCCCGGAAAAATCACGATGTCGGAAAGGCCGAGAACCGGCAGCGAATCCGGCAGCGAACGCGAAGAGATTCGCGGCGGCGCCTCCGACTTTTCGGAGGCTCCGAGGATGCTGATAAACTCCGTTTCCGGCGATGTCATCGTCGTTTCCACAAACATTAGATGCCGCCGCGCGGGAAAAGATTCATGCGCGACCGGCTAACTTCCTTCGCTGATCGGAACTTTTGTCGTCTTGGAGTGTGAATGATTCGCCACCGGAACGTCAATGCGCAGAAAACCGTTCACATAGACCGCCTTTGCCTGGCCGAGATCAAATCCGGCCGGCAGTTCAATGACGCTTTCGAACGGGCCGTAGCTGATTTCCATGACGAGAAAAGTGCATTGTGGAGGACGGCAGCAGTCGGGGCGCGTCCCGGAAATCCGCAGACGGTTTTCCTCGACGGTGATCTCGAGGTTTTCGCTTTTCATGCCGGGCAACTCCACCTTGACGACCAGACCTGCGTCGGTGGAATAAACATCCGTATTGGGCACCCAGCGGCCATTTGCCGAGCCGTGACGCCCGCTCACCGCCGAGCCGCGCGTGACAAAATGCACCGTCGAACTGACTTTGGTTACGGCCATGATTAAAAATTATAGCGCAAAATTTGGACTGTGCAAGCGAATGGCTCGCCGCTGATTTATCTGCCAACATACCCGCAAAAACCGTTCGCGCAAATGGAATTTTGTGTTTGTTGAATTGTTAAATGCTTAAATCGCTGCATCGTGGTTTTTCCGGTTCAACAATTCAACGATTTTCAACTTTGAACCCTGAACGCCGGACTCTAAACTTTGAACATGTTTCGCCACACGCACCGCGTCACCTACGCCGATTGCACCGTCGGCAACCACGTTTATCACTCGCGCTATCTCGACCTTCTCGAGGCCGCGCGCGGCGAATTCATCCGCTCGCTCGGCTCGACGGTTTTGCGGTGGCAGGAAAACGACATGATTTTCCCCGTCATCGAGGGGCGGCTGCGCTACAAGTTTCCCGCCCGCTACGACGATCTGCTGGCGATAGAAGTCTGGGTGACGGTCGTGGAAAAGGTGCGCCTGAATTTCGGCCACCGCATTTTGAACCAGAACGGAAAGCTGATACTCGAAGCGGAAACGTTCCACGTTTGCACCGGCATTGACGAAAAGCCAAAACGCCTGCCGGAAGAACTGGCGGAGAAATTGAAGCCGTATTTGAAAACCAGGTTGTAAATGGCTACTACAGAAAATTATTGTGCACGGCGGAATTTTTCCGGCTCAATTGCCGCCAGCTTGTCGCTAACCTCCTTGACGATTTCCATTTTTCCCAGCGCGCGGGCGGCGGCGGCTTTGTGCAGGTAGGCTTCGGTGAATTTGGGGTCGAGCGCGATGGCGTGGTCGGCATAAACCAGAGCCTTGTCGTGGAATCCCAGCTCGCCGACCATCACCGCGAGGTTTGACCAGCCGAGCTTGTTGGCCGGATCGCATTTCAACATTTGTTCGATGCACAAAATGGCGTCCTTCGGCCGCTTCAAATTCTCGAACAGGATTTTTGCGAGGTTGTTCCAGACCTTCGGGTCGGTCGCGTCCATCGCCAGCGCGCGGCGATACGCCGTTTCCGCCTGCACAAACTGTCCCAGCCCGCTGAAGCCAAGCCCCATGTAAAACAGCGCGTGATAATCCGTCGAATTTTCCGCGTGCCATTTTTGTGCAAACGCTAGGACGTCCGGCCAAAGACTTTTTTCGCACAGCGAGCGCGCCGCGAGAATTTTTTCTTCTGAATTAAAATTGGCCGCAGACATTTCAATAATTTTCCAAGCGCGCGTGCGAAGTTGCAAGCGGCAATTCACGCCGCATTTGACCGTGCGGCGATTTTTTCGCATAATAACCGAATGGCAAGCACCTTCGGGCAACTGTTCCGGATCACGACGTGGGGCGAATCCCACGGCGGCGGCGTGGGCGTGGTCGTGGACGGCTGTCCGCCGCGATTGAAATTGAGCGAGGCGGACATCCAGCCGGATTTGGACCGCCGCAAGCCGGGACAATCCAAAATCGTAACGCCGCGCAAGGAATCCGACACGGTTCAAATTCTTTCTGGAATTTTCAACGGCAAGACGCTCGGCACGCCGATTTGTCTCTGGGTAAAAAACCAGGACGCGCGATCCGGGGCGTATTCGGAAATGAAAACCAAATTCCGCCCGTCGCACGCGGATTTCACCTATTTCGCAAAATACGGCATACGCGCGTGGGCAGGCGGCGGGCGCGCAAGCGCGCGCGAAACGGTTGGCCGCGTTGCCGCCGGCGCGATTGCGAAAAAAATCCTGCGCGAGAAATTCGGCGTCGAAACGCTCGCTTACGTCAAGCAGGTCCAGAAAATTTCCGCCGAAATAAATCCCGACAAAGTGAAGTTTTCCGAAATCGAATCGAACATCGTCCGCTGCCCGGACAAATCGGCGGCGGAACGCATGATACGGCTCATCGAAAAAATGCGGCGCGAAGGCAACACCGTCGGCGGCATCGTCGAAGGCATTGCGCGCGGCGTTCCGGCGGGCTGGGGCGAGCCGGTGTTCGACAAGCTGGAGGCGGATCTGGCCAAGGCGATGTTGAGTTTGCCCGCGTCAAAAGCATTTGAGGTCGGCTCCGGCTTCGGCGGGATTCTTTTGACGGGCCGCGAGCACAACGACGCCTTTCGCGCGAAAGGCGGAAAAGTTTTCACGACCACGAACCGTTCCGGCGGCATCCAGGGCGGCATCTCG
>CAYPTV010000296.1:0-4573 GCA_964413505.1 uncultured Bifidobacteriaceae bacterium
AAGCAAAGCCATTTACCATCGGGCTTGGTGGCGTTGTGGTCCGGCGAAGGGAATTCTAATGACAGCGCGGGCGGCGACAACGGGGAACTGACAGGCGACGCCACCTATGAAAAAGGCAAGGTTGGCCAGGCATTTTCTCTCGATGGCACCAGAGGCACTTCCGTGAACGTAGGCAATCCCGTTCAACTCCAATTACAGGATTTTACCATCACCGCCTGGATCAAGCGCGACAACACTGACTCGGTTTCTGCTGATTTCCCCAGAGCCGTCATTTTTGGCTACGGGCAGGATGGCTATGCGCTTTATTTCAATTCAGGCGGGGTTCCGCTTTTGAGCAAATACAATGTCCGTGGCGGTGAAACCAAGTCACGCGCGTCAATCAAGGACACCAACTGGCACCATTTGGCGGTCACCAAATCCGGGACGACGGTGGTTTTCTATGTTGATGGCGTGGCGTATCCCGCGCTCAATGCCAAGTATGATGTGGAATTTGATTTTTCGACCGATGCGGCGATCGGAGCGTCCGGCCAGTATTCCGTGCTTAATTTTTGGGGTTTGATAGATGAGGTCGGCATTTACAACCGCGCTCTATCGGCGGTGGAAATTCGGGCGATTTATACGAAGCAAAAATAACGCGGCAGCAGACGTTGCCGCTTACACCGCTTCCTTGAGAAGTCCAAGAAACTGTTTCATCGCGGGCGAAAGCACCTTGTTCTTTTTGTAGATCGCGGCTATGGGGCGGAAAAAATCCCCGTCTTCAATCGGCAGGGCCACCAGGGTCTGCTTGTTGATTTCCTGCCGGACCGTGCCCAAAGGCACCATGGAAATGCCCGCGTCAATCTCCACAGCGCGTTTCACCGTCTCGACATTGTCGAATTCCATGGCATGTTTCACTTCCACGCCGTGCTGCCTCAAAATCTTGTCCAGCGCCTTGCGCGTCGGGATGTCCGGCTCGAACCCGATGAGTTTTTGGTCGGCAAGCGATTTCAGCTTGATGGTCTTGTGCCTGGCGAACGGATGCTGCGGATGACAGATCACCACGAGAGGCTCCTTGCGCAACGGGACGATCTCCAGCTTCGTGTCCTTCACGGGATAGGCGATGAGTCCCAGGTCAGCCACGTTGCCCAGCACGTCGTCATAAACCTGGTTGGCGCGGCGGTATTCGACGTGGATGTTCACCGTCGGATAATTTGCCATGAACCTTTTGACGTAGGGCGGCAAATCGTGCAGCCCGATGGAATAAATCGTGGCGATGCGGATCGTTCCCGAAATGATGTCCTTCAACTCCTGCAGCTTGCTGTGCAGCGAGTCGAAGGTCTGCATCATCTGCTTGCTGTAATCATACAGCACCTGGCCTTCGCGCGTGAGGCGGATTTTTTTTTTGCTCCGCTCGATGAGCAGCGATTTGAAGACTCGTTCCAGCGCGCTGATCTGCTGGCTGACGGCGGATTGCGTGATGTTGTTGATGTTGGCGGCCTTGGTGAAGCTTCCGCTCTCGGCCACATCGCAAAAAACTTTTAAGCTCTCAATCTGCACAGGGGAAAATTAAGGGAAAATCCATGGTCAGTCAACAGAAGGCGGCTTCGACAAAACGCGCTTGACCTTCGCCAGCAAATCGTCGCTCGTGAACGGCTTCTGCAAATACGCCGTGCCGCCCTTTTTGTCCGCCGGCATCACATAGCCGCTCGTGCATAAAATCCGAACCTTCGGCGCGAGCTGCCGGATCCGCTCCACCAGCTCGCGCCCGCCCATGCCCGGCATCACCAGATCCGTCACGACCATGTCCACCTGCACGTCGTCGCGCGACAAAACCGCCAGCGCCTTCGTCCCGCTGTTCGCCGTCAGGATTTTGTAGCCGTAATCGCTCAAAATTGTCTCCGTCATCGAAAGCAGCATGTCCTCGTCGTCCACCACGAGGATCGTCTCCGTGCCCTGTAAATTTTCACTCGCGCCGCCCGGCTCGTTGACAATCTGCTTTTCGGCCGGCAGATAAATCCGCGCCGACGTGCCCTTCCCCTGCTCGCCGGAAATCGCCACGCCGCCGCCATGATTGCTGGCGATGCCATAAACCAGCGCCAGTCCCAGGCCGCGATGCGGGCTTTTTTTAGTAGTGAAAAAAGGCTCGAAAATGCGCGGCAGCACGTCCGGAGCGATGCCGCTGCCGTTGTCGTTGACTTCGACGCAAACGTAGGCGCCCGGCATCAGCCGCACATTTCTGTCCTGTGTCGGTTCGGAAAGCTCCACGTTGCGAGTCTGCACGGCGATCTGTCCCCCGCTGCCATCCACGGCCTCAAATGCGTTCTCCAGAATTTTCGTCAGCGCCTGCTGGATTTTCGCCTCGTCAAATCGCGCCATGAACAGGTTTTTCTCCAACTGCGGTTTCCACGCGGTGGAGCCGCCGTGCGCGTTGCGGAAAAATTCCACGCAGCGGCTCACGACCAGGTTCAGATTTCCCGCCGGCGCGCGGCGCGTTTCCCTTTCCTGGCGGCTGAAGGTCTGGAGCTCGTGCGCGATTTCCGCCGCGCGCGCCGCTGATTTTTCCACCTCCATCAGTGCGTGACGCCACGGATGTCCCGCCTCGGCCTTGCTCAACAAAAACGAAACGTGCCCGAGGATGCTCGTCAGCGCGTTGTTGAAATCCAGCGACACCGTCCGCGCCAGTTGCAGCGCGCAGTCCAGCTTCTGCTTGAGGATCAAATCACCCGGATCTGCCGCCTTTGGCACGGCGCGCGTCGGGCTTTCCGTCAAAGCAGGCTCAATCGGCTTCAGGGGCGCGGGAACTGGTGGCGTGTCAACATTCATTCAAATTGCCAATGGGTCACTGTAAAATGTTTTTCCGCGATTTCAAGGAACTAAAACAAATGCTTCCGGCAAAAGGCCATTCACGGTGAACTCGCGGACTTTTTTCAAGTCGCCGCTGTCCGCCACGAACACTTTCGCGTCCGGCGCGTATTCGCGCAGCAACTGGCGGCACGCACCGCATGGCATCGGGCCGCCGTCGCAACGCGCCACCACCGCCACCGCCGCAAAGTCGCGTTTTCCACCAGTCAATGCCTTAAAAAGAGCCACACGCTCCGCGCAACAAGTCAGTCCATAGCTCGCGCTCTCCACGTTGGCGCCGACAACAATTTCGCCCGACTTAGTGAGCAATGCCGCGCCGACCTTGAATTTTGAATACGGCGACACCGAGCCTTGCCGCGCCTTTGCCGCCGCCTGAATCAATTTACTTTTGTTGACTGCCATAAAGTTCCGCAAAAGTTTTAAGCAGTTTCGCTGCCAAAGCCTTGACCCGTTCAGCCGTTTCCAGCACTTCCGCGTGCGACAGGTTTTTTCCGCTGATGCCAGCCGCCAGATTCGTGATGCATGAAATTGCCGCCACGCGCAATCCGCATTGCCGCGCAACAACCGCCTCCGGCACCGTGCTCATGCCCACCGCGTCCGCGCCGAGCCTCGCGAACGCCCGGATTTCCGCAGGCGTCTCATAACTCGGCCCGCTCACCGCAATGTAAACACCGCGCTGCAATTTCAGTTTGGAAATCTCCCCAGCCTTGGACAAAAGCCCGCGCAATTTCTTGTCGTAAGCCTCCGTCAAATCCACAAATCGCGGCAGACCGGGCATCGCCGTGCCACGCAACGGATTTACTCCCATGAAATTGATGTGGTCGGTCAAAACCATGAAATCGCCGGCGCGGAAACTTTTATTGATGGCGCCAGCCGCGTTTGTCAGCAGCAGATCTTTGATGCCAAAAGCCGCCAGCGCGCGAGTGGCAAACGTGACGCGCTCCATTTTGTGACCTTCATAAAAATGCGAGCGTCCGCTCAAGATAATCACCGGCGTATTGCCAAGATGGCCGAAATACAATTCGCCCGAGTGACCGCTGACGGTCGGTTTTGGAAAGCCGGGAATCTTCTCGAAGGAGATTTTTTTGTCCACGCGCAGCTCTGTCGGAACATGATGAAATCCGCTGCCGAGCACGATGGCGAGCGTCGGGCGCAGCGATGAACATGTTTTGAGCCGCGCGGCGGCGGTTTCGGGCGATGCCGGTTGCATGATGAAAGAATGAATCTGAACGTGAGAATCCGCAAGGCGTGAAAATAATTGTCGTAGGAGACGACGTAAGGAGGCTCAAATAAATTGGGGAAAAGAAATAAACGTGATGCGTCACTGCCTCCAACAACTGCCCGGGCGGAAACGACTCCCGCACCCGCCGCCACCGACGCAAAACCAGCCTTGGTTGCCCGCCAAGCCGTCCCGGCTCCCTCAAAAGCGAGCCGTTACTCGCCCGAAAGTAACCATTACTTCGCGAAAGCGCATCTCCCGCCGCTTGGAAACCTCGTCCCCTCCTTCAAGAATTCTGCGAATTGCCTGGTTTGTTTCTTCGTGTTCCAAACTGCCGGGCAAGCATTTAAGAAGTCCATCGTGGTTCTCGGCGACGATGACCTGTTCCGCATCTGCGTTCACAACCAAGTTAGCATTGTGCGTTACGAAAATTGCTTGCCTGAACTTCTTTATGCCCCGAAAAATTTCGACGAGTTCCTTGATTATGAATTCGTTGTCTAAATCATCTTCTGG
>CAYPTV010000297.1:0-2728 GCA_964413505.1 uncultured Bifidobacteriaceae bacterium
TTCCGTCGCGCTTCTTCAGTTGCTTAGTCCTATTTCATCTGGCAGCGTTCTTGTTGGTCTGGTTCATGTCGTCGGATTTTTTATGCTGACCGTTTTTTGTTTGCTCTTTGGAATCGGTTTGTTTTTACATGGACTGATTCCAGCCGAGCGTGAAGATCACAAGCTTGAGCCACAAAAGAAGCCATGATTTTGCTGCCTAACCAGTCGCCGGAGCCATCAACTGTTGGTTTTTACACAGTTCTTCAGAAGTAGGTATGCCGCTGTATGTTACCTTGATTTTGCCTTCGTGAATTTCAATCCGTTCAAACACCGCTTCCACGATTTCACGCTTCCGGTTAATGTCCAATTTCGGCCATTGCGCGTAGAGCGTTTTGGCCTCGTGCATGACTTCCTCGGCTGAAACCTGTTGCACCTTCAACCGCGCCACTTCCGCTTCGAGCCGTGGCAGTTCAGACAACAACTGGTTCAGGCGCTCTTCGGCGGGTTTGTAAAACTGGCCGAAGCCCTGCGAAGTGATTTGGCCCTCAAGAAAGAGCCGGTGCGTCTGGTTCATTTCTTCCCGCACCTTTTGGATTTGCCGCTGCAATAACGCTAACGCCTCCTCGTTTTCGATAAGATTCTTTTGGGCATTTTCCATGTGCAATGCCACCTGTTCCGGCGAGCCGTAAAACTGGTGCAATTCCTCGCGCATCGTCTGCTCAAAATCTTCCACGGGCGCTTTTCGATTACAGGCGCGGCAGTGAAATTTCCCGATATTCTTCCGCTCATACATTTTGCCGCCGCACTGGCACCATACCCGATTGCCGAATGGATTGACCGGAATTTTCCCCGGCTTTTTATGCTGTTTCAATTGTTCTTCGATGATTTTATTCACTTCATTCCACAGGTCTTCGGAAATGATGGCGTCGCATTTTGCTTCGCCCCATTCTTCCTCCGGCTTCTCCGTGCTTTTCCAAGGCCCGTTTTTGCGGGTGCGATTGAAATAATAAACGCCCTTGGCGCTTGGGCATGTGAGAATTCTGCCCACTTGCGTATCGCTAAAGGTTACGCCCTCGCGTGTGCGGTGCCCGGCGGCGTTCAAAAGTTTGGCCACGGTGCCTTTGCGCCGGTATTGCAAAAATAATTCATAGGCTTTGCGCCGGATCGGGGCCTCGTCGGGATGGGAAACAAGCAGCCGATTTTTCCACTGATAGCCATAAGGCGCCCGGCCGTTGATCGTTTTGCCGAGTTTGGCGCGGACGAGGATGGACGCCTTTTGCCGGTCTGCAATTTCTTCGCGTTCCCATGTGGCCATGGCCGCGATGATGGTAAAAAACAACCGTCCGGCGGGCGTGCTGGTGTCAATTGTTTCGGATATGGAAATCAAGTCGGCGTTGTGGTCCCGGAAATAATCGGAAAATTCCAAAAGTTCCTTGGTGTTACGGGCGAGCCGTGCCAGCTTGGAAAAAATGAGGCCGGTGATATGGCCGCGCTTCACGTCGGCCTGCATCCGCTTGCATTCGGGATGATCCTTGACTGATTTGCCGGAAATGCCGGCAAGATCATAAACCTCCTTGACCGTCCAGCCGCGCGCGGTGGCGTATGCTTTGGCGCGTTCAAGGTGATGGGCAGGACTTTCGCCCTTGGCCTGGTCTTCGCTGCTGACGCGGATCCAAATGCCGACGTTTTTCGGACCCGATCCGTTTTTGGCACTATTGTCCTTCATAGCACGGGTTCTCTCAAAAAACGAAACGGTTTTCAAGCAGGAAATTGGATTTATTTTGCAAAACAAAAAACCGGCACACGCTAGCAATGTGTCGGCTTTTCGCGTTCCGCTTTCGCGTTTTGCGTTGCGCCTTACAACGGCAGATCGGAGGGCATTATATTAACCAGATGAGCTTTTACCGCTTCGGGCCGGTGGTATATCGCCAGATCGCCAGCCTGAAAAACAATGATCGCAACATCGTTGTTCCTGTCCGTGAGTTCGATCCTGATATGGCCGTCCCCGCCTTTTTTCGCCGGGCGGCTGTCGCGTTCGCTGGTGATTGTTGCGTAGAGCTTCATGGCTTTTTCAATGCGTCGGCTGTTTCGCGTGCGGCGGCCAGCACATCGGACGTTTCTCCATAGATTCCCCACAAGCTTTCAACATTTTCATAGGCGACATGGCCGCAATGCCCGCATTTTTTCGGCCTGGTGATGACATAGCCATACACTTCACCGTTGAGATACTGATTCCATGTTGCAATGATCCCGTGCGCGATTTTTTCCGCCTCCTTTCTGCCTTTCGTTTCATGCTTGGACACCAGCACGCATCCAACAAAGTCGGACGTGTCCCAACGATCCCGCATTCCTTCTCCATGGAGGGATAGGGCGATCCCGCCGTGGACGTAGGCATCAATCGGGAAGACATGGAATTTTTTCCGCAAGTCCCCGGCTTCGCCGGCATATTCACCGTAGCCGTCCATTTTCATCAATGCGCCGAAAATGTTTTTGTTGATATGCTCGTTTTCGACGGAGAAGTGCCGGCTCCAGCCGCATACGTCGCCTTCTCCCCAGGCAGCGGGACTTTCCGGGTCCATGTCCTGATAAATCGCAATATGATAACCCTTGTAGATTTCCTCGTGGCTTGGCTTGTTCATTTCCGTTCGTTTTTCTTTGCGCATTCTTCGCAAAGATTGTTGTAATCGGAGAATGTGGCTTCCGACCTTAGCCCTTCCTTTCCGCATTCGCCGCATGAAAGCCAGTTTTC
>CAYPTV010000297.1:2828-4560 GCA_964413505.1 uncultured Bifidobacteriaceae bacterium
AGCGGCGGGGAAGGATAACGCTAAATTAAAATGTTATGCCTCCCATGAGCGGCGCAACGGCGTTGCGCCGCCGAGGGACTAACAACAAAACGAAATCACTTTTTCGGCGGGGACGATTTCCAGATAATCAGGCAATTCTTCGAGCGGAATTCTTCCGCGCACGGCGGCATAGTAACCCTGATGCTTGAATCGCGAGCAATAAACGGGGATGCTGTTTTCCGCTTCTTCTTTGCTGGCGAACGGCTGGCATGTGATCGGAAAGCCGTCCGGCGAAATGACATGATACATGTTTTTGTGATTAATTTATTTCCGTTTGATAATAAACTGACTGGAAGAGCGAACCTTTTTGAAGCATTTGACTGACTGACTTCTGATCTTATCTTATCATGCCAACCTGCAAAAAGTCAAGTGTTTGCAAGGGTATTTGCGGAATTTGCCGGCAAAAAACCGGAATAACTTTCAAAATTCGCCCCGCCGCAACAGTTCGGTATTGATTTCGGAAAGTTCGGCAAGCTGGCGTTGATATTTCAAATGCGCGGCGATGCCGGCGCGGGCCCGCCGCCGCTGTCCGGGCGTTTTGAGCAGAAATTTCCGCATCCGGCCGGTTCCTAGGCATTGCACCAGATAATAAAACGGGCCGTGCTTGAATCCCCGCTGGCAGCGGCAATTCTTTTTGCCGCACGTCAGGTATTGGCGGACATACGAAGCCCGCAGCAAATGGACCGGCGTTTGAAGCTTGGCCAGCAAAACGCTTTTTTGCTTTCGCAAGGCGGGCGTGGCCTGTTTCAGGATAATCTTAACCATAAATATAGTTAAGTCTTTTCACGCCGCACGGCAAGCCCAAAGCTCATTTTGCCGGCGGCGGACTTTTCAGGACGCTTTGAATGACCTGATGGATGCCCTTCTGCGTTGTTTTCTGCTCCCCGGGTGTCTGCCTTGGAAATATTCTCTCAATCTCAAATCCATGCCGCTTGTCCTTGAGGGCCATCGGCTGCGGCGCCGGCGGTTGTTCGGACTCCGCGGCGAGCCGGCGCAGTTCATCAATCAATTCATCCGGGGTGTAATAGCCGACTTTGGCCGCCGTTTCCGGCCCCAGACCTCCCCGCACGTCCTCTGCGATGTATTCTAAAAACTTGCGGCCGGTTGCCACAACGGCAATTCGCGAGAAACCCGCCGCCAGACACTTCTTCACGTTTTGGAATTCGTGGTCCCGGGTGCTCTCGACGGCGATCTCCACCGCAATGTCTATGTGCCCGCGCCGCAACACCACGTCGGCGGCTTCCATTGAATTCCTGGCCAACTGCTTTTCTATTTCGGCATGGAAGCCATGTTTTACGGCTTCTTCTTTAATCCGCTGTTGAATGGATTTGTGCCGTGCCTTGCCTCGTCCCGGCAACTTCGACTCTGATATTTCCGAGACGGCAGCCGGTTCAATCGGTGTTTTCTGCGCGGCAACTCCGGCCTTTTCTTTCTCCGAAACCGTAACTTTTGGAATTTCCGCAGTGACAGGCGGTTTAATTTCAATCGTTGGCGGCGGTTCTGCCCCCTTCGGCACTTCGGCAGCTTTCGGAAATGCAGCAATTTTCGGGGATTCGGAATGTTTCGGGGCAACTTCCGGCGGCTGAACGGCCGTCGGCGCTGGCGGTGCCGGCGGGGTCGGCGGCTTGGGTGGTGGGGAACCTGACGATGTATCCGGCGGCGGCTTGGGTTTGTCTCGGCGCATGTTGGCCAG
>CAYPTV010000298.1:0-4535 GCA_964413505.1 uncultured Bifidobacteriaceae bacterium
TTGATGTAGTCGGTGACTGACTTGATGTATTCAGAGGCGTTTTTGCCTTGAAAAAACACGCCGGGAATGGCACCGGCACGCATCATCCAATCTTCCCTCGTTCTTTCAGGACGGATGCCTGTGCGCGATTTGACCGGACACTGGCGTGTCCGGCTGATTTACACAGTCGCTCCGCGACCGCCGGAATGTCCCGGAAACAGCGTTGCCATGATAAACGTCCAAGAACCGGGAGCATGCAGATGACAAACTTTTGTGCTTTGAATCCGCAGATTTCACGGATGAACGCAGATTTTCTTGATTTTTATCCGCGTCATCCGCGTCATCTGCGGATAAAACAAATGCCCTGCTTGTGAGGTGCATAATCCCGCCAGGAACCGATTATTCTTTCTCATCGTCAGTTTTGGCAGGATATGTTTGAGGAAGAGGATGACGAGGAGGACGATTTTATGCTGGTAATTATTCAGACAGGCTCCCAGAAAATAAATGCTCAAGTAGTGGGGTGATGAGCCGACAGATAAGCTGTCAATTGAACCAGCGCGAAGCCAAGTCGGCTCCCTCCAGATGGGGCAGTTCTCATAACAACACAAAAAAAATAATACAATGAACAACACAAAGTTAGTCAGGGTTAGTTTTGTCTATAAATACCTGTCGGCAACCGCAGTGGTCGCGGTGCTGGGCTGGATCATCGCCTGCATGAAGGGCAATGCGGCGTTTCCCAAGCCGCCCATCCCGTTGGTGCCGCCGGTGCCGCCCGACCCCACGCAGCCGGTGGACATGACCACGCGCATGAACAACCTGGACGCCGCCGCCAAGAACGCGGTGGGCGGAGGGGTCATCCAGACGGCACTCAAGAACGCCGCGCTGGAGGCCGCGTTTGAAGGATTGGACGCCAACGGATTATACGTCCAGACGATGGCCCGCACGAACCTGCCCATGTTTCTCACGTCGGGTTACCAGGCCATGAGCACCAACCGCGCACAGTCGCCCCTGGATACGCCGTCCATCACGGGCATAGACAACGACACGCCCACGCAACTGGACGTGCATCTGTCAACGGTGGCCAACGCGCTGGGCTACGAGGTGCAGATCCTCATCGCCGGCGTGTGGACGACGGTGAAGTTCTCGCCGCAGGCGCGCACGATCACGCTGACGGGACTGACGACGGGCACGGTGGTGCAGGTGCGGGCGCGGGCGCTGGGCGGCAGCACCGGCCAGAGCGCATGGTCCATGCCCGGCTCCAGCATCGTGGACTGAGTGCTTGCGCACGGCCACCATGGTAGGGACGGCGCGCTGCGCCGTCCGGTCATCGCAGCGCGATGACCCTGCCAAGGCCGGAACGGGAAACCGTTCCGGCCTTTTTATTTTTGAAAATTGAAACGCGGGCGGGAGGACGGCAACAACAAATTCTTCCCTGCCCCGCCTGCATGAGCGGGACACGGGTTAGACGGCCACCAATGTCAATCCACGCCTTCGGCGGGCAGGGGACTGGCCGCCCTGCCAGCCATGCTCGCGCCCGTCGGGGCAGGCCGGTTTAACCCATTTGTTTGTCATCTACATAATCCCTCAATTTTCAACCCTCAACGATTACCATTTGCCTGGAATGTCTCCGGGTGAACAGGCGGCGGGCGACAACGGGTTCCTCATTGTTGGCCGCCTTAATTTATTTTTCAGAAGTTGCGCGGGAACGTCACTCGAAAATGTTTTTTGGAGCGGGCGTTGCGGATGGCTCCGGCGTTTGTGAGCGGAGGGCTTTGACTTCTTCCGGGGTCACTTCAAGCCCGGAGTTGCCAAAGGAATTATAAACAAAGGTCAGGACGTTCGCGATGTCCTGGTCGCTCAACGGGAACTTGGGCATGTTGTTGTTGAACTTTGTCCCGTTCACAACCACTTCTCCCTGCCGGCCAAAGATGACGATTTTAATGGCCCGGTTTTTGTCGGCGTTGAGAAAGTCGGAGCCTGCCAGTGGCGGAAAGACGTTTGGCCTTCCTTGACCGGCGGACTGGTGGCACGCAGTGCAAATGGAGGCGAACAGCTTTTGCCCCAATTGAATCCTTTCAGGTTTCGATTTGGCGACGCCCTGTGCCGGCACCTGGCCTTGAAGCCCGCCGCTATCCACCCAATTGCGGATGGTCAGGCGTTCCTCATCGGTGAGCGCAAATGATTCCGGGCTGTTGGCGATGGGCATGGATTCCTTGTAATAGGAGCCTTTCCAACTGTCCCACACGCGCCTTCTGATTTCCCAACGGTCGGAATAGGCGGTCTTGTAATCCAGCCAGTTATAGACGAACCGGGTCTGCTCGTTGTGGCATCGGGAGCAGTTCCCCATGAAAATCGGCTGGATGTCGCGCAGGTAGGTCGGCGCCTGGTTCGTGGCCCCGGAAGCGGCGGCGCTTGACGGGGAATTTTGCGCGGCGGCCCGGAGCGACACGAGGCATCCGAGCAACGCAAGGAAACAGGACCGGATGAATCGCATCCGCCGCCGTTGGTTTTGGTTTGGGCATGTATTCATGGCTGCTGGTGGGTTGTGTGAATCAATGGTCATTTTCCAGGCGAGTTTAGAATCCATAGGAAAGTTGGAGGATAAACTGGTTCACCTGGGACGGGTCGTTGCTGTTCAGGAATTCGTAGTCGCCTTCAAAGAGCAGCGCGGTGGTGATGTAGTAGATGTAGCCGGCAGAGTATCGCCGTGTGTTGAAATCAAACAAATTGTTCCCGTTCACCGAGTCGTAGCCGTTTTGGAGGGAATCGAACCGGCCCACGAGTTCCACATTGTTGATGACCGGCAGTTCGAGGTTCAAGCCAGCCAGCTTGTAACCGGCTTGAATCCACCAGCCTTGCTGACGGACTGCGCCGAGGTCGTCGCTTCCATATTGGGTCTGGATATATTCACCCTTGATCTCAAGGCTGGAACCCAGGTGCAGGGCGGCATCGAACACGCCGGCCGTCCAAAGGTGATTGCCCGCATTGTCCCATTCACCCGACTGGGCGGAGATGCCGAGTTCGAGATCGCAATGGGGTTTGAAGGGCAGAAATATGCCCAGCCGTCCGCCGCCGTCCGGCTTGCCGTGCAGATTCGCCATTCCGCCGTTGGACGTAAAACCCACGTTGCCGCCGGCAATGTCAAGCTGCGCCGCATTTCCGGTTCCGTCCGCCGAACCGGGGCCGTTCACCCCATAAACGGCATAGTTGATGAACTTGCCGCTGTCACCGACGGGAATTGCGCCGCGCAATTCAGCGCCGATGCCGGTGCCGGGAATTAGGGCATCCACCGCCAGCGGATTGTCCGGGAATTTATTCAGCCAGCCCGCGCTCCGCTCGCTGTAGGTTCCCAGCGGCAGCAACAGGTCGCCGACGCACAGGGTCACATAATCACTCATCACATAATCCAACTGCGCGAAACTTAAATTGATGGTGGTGGTGTAGCCGGTGCCGTTGGCGGTGGGCGTGGTGTCGCCGGGGGGATTGGCGGGATTTGAGTCAGTGGAAGTGCCCGGCGTGCCGCCGTTGTTCTGAAGGATGAAATCAAATCCGGCTTCGAACAAAACATTGTCACCGCCGCGATACAGGAAAATGGGCGCAAAATCGGCCAGCGAGAACGCGGCGTTCTGGCCGTTCGCCTTGGAGAATTGAAACTCGGCATCGCCGAGAATCTGGAAGTTGTGGTTGACGGTGGCCTCGTCGATGGGCACGCGCGGCAACGGTTGCGGCTGCGCCGCCGCCTCGGCTTTTTGAACGGCATTGGTCGCCAGCGTCTGAGTCTCGCCAAGCTGCTGCTGCAACTGCTGGATGGTCTGCTGGTCAAGCTGGTTCGTCTGCTTGAGCGACTGGAGTTCGCCGCTCATCTGTTGAACCTGTTCTTTCAGCGTTTCGAAATCCGCGTCGCTGACCGCCGCGGAAACATGTGTTGGAACAGCCGTGCCGATGGCGCAGCCGGCTGCCACCAGTCCAAGCGTCATGCGGCAGGATTTTAATTTGGTTTTCATTCGTTGTTCGGGTGATTGTGAATTTTTCAACGGCCGCTGTTGTCCTGCAGATACTTCAGGATCTGCCTGGCCTGGCCCGCGGGAATGTTCGCGCGCACCTGCATGTGAAGCATGATGGTTTTCCACTGCGCCGCCGTCCGCTCGGTCGGGTAACGTTCGGGATGGCACCGGTTGCAGTGCATCGAGTAAAGTTCCGCCCCGCTGATCTCCGTCTTGGCCACGACCGGCTTTGCATCCGGCGAATTGGTGACGGATTCAATTGAATTGGTTTGCGACGACGCGGAACCAATGTCTGGCGCGGTGCCTGCCGGTTCCGCCGAATAAAGCGCGGACGCCAGCGCGCCCATCGCCATGGCGGCAATCACCAGGGCCAAAGGCGTTCGGATCAGCGTTTTCAACTGTTTGGGTTTGTTCATTTTGTTCAGGGGATGGGGTTGTGGTTCTCGTTCTTACTTCGCCTCAAAAGTGAAATTGACGGTTGCGTCGGCGTCCTTGATCTCCACCTGCGCGGTCTGTTCGCCCGCCTTGCGGTGCGCCGCGACTATCGTGTAT
>CAYPTV010000299.1:0-4516 GCA_964413505.1 uncultured Bifidobacteriaceae bacterium
ACGTGCGCGCGATTGACTGGAACGTTACCGCGCGGATGAATCATCCGTTCATCAAGAAGTTCGTCGAGGAACGCGAACTCACGCTCATGCTCGTCGTGGACCTCAGCGGCTCCGGCCTGTTCGGTTCGCGTGACCAGTCCAAGCGCGAACTCGCGGCGGAAATTGCGTCCGTGCTCGCTTTCTCCGCCATCCGCAACAACGACAAGGTCGGCCTGATTCTTTTCAGCGATGAGGTGGAAAAATTCATTCCGCCGCGCAAGGGGCGCAGCCACGTGCTGCGCGTCATCCGCGAAGTTTTGTTCTTCGAGCCGAAGCGGCGAGGAACGGATTTGAAAACCGCCTTGGATTTTCTGATGCGTGTTCAGTCGCACAAAGCCATTACAGTAATAATTTCCGATTTTCTGAATTCAAAAAGCAGCGGCGCATTGCCGAAGGAATTGCAAACGTCGCTGCGCATGGCCAATCGCAAGCACGATGTCGTGTCCGTGCAAATCACGGACCGTTACGAACTGGAACTGCCGAAACTGGGCCGGTTGATTTTGGAAGACGCCGAGACCGGCGAAATCCTGGAACTTAACACGGCCAGCGCCGGCAGCCGCGATGCCTTTGCGTTGCGACAGGAAAAAATGCGCGGCGAAATCGCCAAGCAATTTCGCTCCGCCGGAATTGATTCGATTCAACTGCGCACGGACGAGGCGTATTCGGCGGCGCTTGGCAGATTTTTCGAGACCCGCGAAAAACGGAGGTTGCGAGGATGACAAACGCCATTGCCAACGACATCTGCGACATCAAGCCGCCGATCGAGATTCCAAACGGCTGGGAATGGGTGCCAGCGGCACTTGCCATCATTGTTTTGACGGTAGCCGCCTTTTTCCTGTGGCGCTGGTGGCAAAGGCGGCAAGCACAAGTTCCATTTGTGCCGCCGATTCCCGCGCACGTCCGCGCGAAACAAAAACTGGAGGAAGCGCTCACGTTGATTTCGCAGCCGAAGGAATTTTGCGTTCTCGTCTCCGACACGATCCGTTTTTATCTCGAAGAACGCTTCCAATTTCGCGCGCCGGAGCGGACGACGGAGGAGTTTTTGCGCGAACTCGGCGGAACAGATCTGCTGGCGCCGGAACAGAAAGAATCGCTCGGCAATTTTCTGGAAAGTTGCGACCTCGTGAAATTTGCGAAATACGAGCCGGGTGAAAAAGAATTGCGCGAACTGCACGGCTCGGCGGTGAAATTGGTCGAGGAAACCGAGCCGAGGGAAAATTCAAACCCTGAACCGCAAGCTCAGAACGCCGAAGTCAAATGACGTTTGCCCATCCATATTTGCTGCTCCTGCTGCTGCTTTTGCCATTGCTCGCTTGGCTAAAAGGCAAGCGTGGTTCACCGCCGGCATTTTTGTATTCGTCCGTGAAACTGGTGGAAGGCCTGACGAAGGCGCGGCGTTCGCGTGCGGGAAGTTTTCTCGCTGCGCTGCGCTGGCTGACGCTTGCCATTTTTATTGTCGCGCTCGCGCAGCCGCGCTTGTCGAAAAGCACGACGGAGGTAAAGGCCAGCGGCATTGACATCGTGTGCGCGCTGGATTTGTCCGGCAGCATGAACACCGGCGATTACATCGTGAACGGCCAGCAAGTCAGCCGCATTGACATGGCCAGACCGGTGCTGAAGCAGTTTATCGAGGGCCGCCCGAACGACCGCATCGGGCTTGTCGTTTTTGCGGCGGAGGCTTTCATCGCCGCGCCGCTGACGCTCGACCACGATTATTTGCTCGAAACGGTAGACCGTATCGGCATCGGCACAATCAACTCGGACGCGACGGCGATTGGCGACGGCATCACGACTGCGCTGAACAGGCTGCGTGAATTGAAATCCAAAAGCCGAATCATCGTCCTGATGACCGACGGCGCGAACAATTCCGGCAAGATTGATCCCATCACGGCGACGCACGCGGCGCAGGCGCTCGGCGTGAAGATTTACACCATCGGCCTTGGCAACCGCGAGATCGTCCAGCAGATGGGCTTGCCGTCCGGCTACCTGCCGGACGAGGACACGTTGCAGCAAATCTCGGACATGACAGGCGGCAGATATTATCGCGCGGACAACGCGGAGAAGTTTGAGAAAATTTATGCGGAAATTGACAAGCTTGAAAAGACCGAGGCGGTCATCAACAAATACACCGAATACCGGGAGCTGTTCGCGTGGTTCATCGTCGGAGGGCTGGCGCTGCAGCTGATTGAAATTATTTTGGGGCAAACTATTTTTCGGAGGCTGCCATGAATTGGGGAAATGGAAATGCTTTGTGGTTGTTGCTGGTTTTGCCGCCGGCGCTCGCCGCGCTTTTTTGGTTTGCAACGCGGCAAAAGCAAAAACTGCTGGCGCAATTTGTGTCCGCGCGATTGTTGCCGGCGTTGACAACGGGCATTTCCCCCGCTCGCCGGAAAATGCGGTCCGCATTCGTTATTTTGGCCGTTGCATTCTTACTTATAGCGATTGCCCGTCCGCAGCGCGGTTACGATTTGGAGGAAGTCGAACAGCGCGGACTGGACATTGTCGTGGCGGTGGACACCTCGAAATCAATGCTCACGGCAGACATTGCCCCAAACCGGCTGGAGCGCGCCAAACTGGCGGCGCTGGAATTGTTGCAGGATGCAAAGACCGACCGGCTCGGTTTGGTCGCCTTCGCCGGCGAGGCGTTTTTGGAATGTCCGTTGACGATTGACGACACGGCGTTCCAGCAAAATGTGCAGGCGCTCGACGTGAATTCCATTCCCGAAGGCGGCACGGCCATCGCATCGGCCATTGACACGGCGCTCGACACGTTCAAGGAAAAGGACCATTACAAGGTGCTCGTGCTGATGACCGACGGCGAGGACAATGTGGACGAAGCCGGCGTGATCGCCTCCGCAAAAAACGCGGCGAAGGCCGGGCTGAAAATTTTCACCATCGGCATCGGCACGGCGGAGGGCGATTTGATCCGCGTGACGGACGCAAACGGGAATTCGGATTACGTCCGCGACGAACAGGGAAATGTCGTGAAGTCGCATCTAAATGAACAGTTGTTGCAACAAATTGCCGCCGCGACAGGCGGTTTTTACCTGCCGTTGCGCGGTGCGGATACGATGAACACGCTTTACGAGCGCGGCCTCGCGCCGCTGCCGAAATCTGAAGCCAGGGAACAACTGGTAAGGCGCTATCACGAACAGTTTCAGTGGCCGTTGGGGGCGGCAATTCTGCTTTTGCTCGCGGAAATGTTTCTGCCGGAGCGGAAAAAGTCCAAGGTTCAAAGTCCAAAGTCCAAAGTTGAAGCGATGGCAATTATCGTGGTTGTGCTTTCGTTGCTGCCGGTTGCGGCGGACGCCTCGCCGGCGGACGCTTGGCGCGACTACAAGTCGGGCAATTTCACCAATTCGCTGGCTGAATACGAGCGGCTGGCGGAAATCCAGACAAACGATTTGCGCTTGCTTTTCAACGCGGGCGCGGCGGCGTATCGCGCCACGAATTACGACGAGGCATTGAGGAATTTTCAATTGGTGGCGCTGTCACCGGATTTGAAACTGCAGCAGCAGGCGTTTTACAACCTGGGCAACACGCTTTACCGGATGGGCGAATTGAAATTCACGCCGAGCGCCGAAGGTTTGGACGCTATGGCGGAATCATGGACGAATGCCGCGCAAAGCTACTCGCACGCATTGCAGTTGAACACGAACGACATGGACGCGGCCTACAATCTCACATTTGTGGAAAATCAGATGGAACTGATTGCGCAGCTGCGCGAAGCGATGATGCGCGCAAAAGGGGAGGCCGATGATGCGGTGCGCCGCGCGCAGTTTCATCGCGCGCTGGAAATCATGGAGCAACTCACGCAGAACAAGATCGCGGCGAAACAATTTCAAGACTACACAAAAAAACTGAAGGACATTGATGCGATTGCCACGCCCAACTCAAAATAGTCTTTTGACTTTGCTGCTAGTTTTTGCCGCGCAGAAAGTTTGTGCGCAGCTCGCGCCGGCGGACGATTTTTTCAACAGCGGCGCGCAGCTTTACATTTCCAACAACATCCCGGCGGCGAAGGAGCGAGTGGAATCAGGGCTGCAAATTTATCCCGACGACGTGAAATTGAAGAAGCTCGAAGAATTGCTGAAACAACAGCAGCAATCGCAAAACAGCCAGTCGCAGCAAAACCAGCAACAGCAAAACAACCAACAGTCGCAGCAGCAAAAATCGGACAGCCAGAAAAGCCAGCAGCAGAATCAAGAATCGTCCCAAAAAAAATCCCAAGACCAGCAGAAACAGGATGAAAAAAACCAGTCTGGCCAGAAGCAGGATAATCAAAATGCCGAAAACCAGGCCGCAGCCGCCGGACAAATGACGCCGGAGGAGGCGAAAAAGTTGCTGGACGCGCAAAAGGGCGACGAGCAGGTTTTGCAATTGAAGCCGCAGGGCAAGCCGCAAGACCCAAACCGGCCGGTCAAGGATTGGTGATCTGGTTGCTAGTCCGGCGGATTTGGGGATGGATAAATTCCCG
>CAYPTV010000300.1:0-1943 GCA_964413505.1 uncultured Bifidobacteriaceae bacterium
AGAAGGCTTTCAACTTGTTTTTGCAAGACGGGCAATTTGTTCCGCACCACGTCCCAGACAAGTTCTTCATCCAGTTGGTCGTAGCCGTGGACGATGCGGTTTCGCATTCCGACAATTTTTCGCAGATCAGGGAATTGTTCAACTTGAACCGGGTCGGCTTCCTCCAGTTTAACAAATGCCTCGCCGATGATTCCAAGTTTGCGTTCAATCGCCGAGCGCAACAGTTCGTCGGCCAGATAGTCGGAAAAAGTTTTACCAGCCGCAAAGCGTCCGGCGGCGGCGCAGCAATCGGCAATGTCCCGCAGCCGTTTTTGCGCCTCAATTTTCATAGACGGTCTGGCGGCTCGCCTCAACGGTGGCGCGAAAATACGGGTTGCGGATCATCCGCTCGGTGAGCAAGTCAATCTTGAGCCCCAGCAACTTCTCCAGCGCATCGGCGAAATCCAGAAACGCGTCCGCATAGCCCGCGTAGCCCGTGCGACGAAATTGCACGATGAAATCCAAGTCGCTTTGGCCGGCCTGAAAATCGCCGCGCGCCGCTGAACCAAACAAATCCAGCCGCCGAACCTCGTGCTGGCGGCACAAGTCGGCGATGTTCGTTTTCTTTTGTTCGATGAGCGCGATCACAAAATTACTATATCATAAATGAAGATTGTGGCGCAACAGGCGGTCAAACCGTGAATTCAAATGGTCAGCGCCGCGTCCCAATCTTTCCACACCGGCTCGTAGCCGAGCTTGCGGATCAATTCCGCCACTTCGTCCGGCGAGCGGTCGTCGGCGATTTCAAACTGGCCGGTCGCGTTCGTTGCATTGCCGTTCGCCGGCGCCCATTCGCTTGCCCCGGACGCCAACTCTTTGATAATGCCACGTTCTGTATGATGGATGTTTTCCTTGCCCGCGCCGGTGTAACCGCCCGGCTCGGTGTGGCTGCCGGCGCTCATCATCGTCACGCCGAGCGGAATCAGGCCGTCGCGCAGCTTCGGCGTCTCGCGCGTCGAGAGCACGATGCCGACATCGGGAAACATGATGCGGAACGCACAGACGAGCTGCGCGAGTTCGCGGTCGGACATCTGCGTGAGCGGCTGGAATTCTCCCGCGCACGGACGCAGGCGCGGCAGCGAAATCGTCACGGCGGCCTTCCAGCAATGGCGCAGCAGATAATCCGCGTGCGCGGCGACGCTCAACGCCTCGAGCCGCCAGTCGGCCAGTCCGTAAAGCGGACTGATGCCGAGCCGGCGGAATCCGGCGGCGTAGGCGCGTTCCGGCGTTTCGAGCCGCCAATCAAAATTCCGTTTCGGCCCGGCGGTGTGCATCTCCGCATAAACTCTGCGGTCGTAAGTTTCCTGATAAACGACCAGCCCGTCCGCACCGGCGGCGACGAACGGCGCGTAATCGGCGGTTTCCATCGGCCCGATCTCAAGTGAAATGCTCGGCCAGTCGGCATGCAGCGCGGCGATGCAGTCGCGCAGATAATTGTTCGAGACAAATTTCGGATGCTCGCCCGCCACGAGCAGCAGGTTGCGAAAGCCCTGCGCTTTTAATTCAGCCGCTTCGCGTCGAACCTCGTCGAGCGAAAGCGTGACTCGTAAAATCGGATTGTCGCGCGAAAAACCGCAGTAGGAACAATTGTTGACGCACTCGTTGGAAAGATACAGCGGCGCGAACAGCCGGATGGTTTTGCCGAACCGCTGCTGCGTCATCAAGTGCGCGCGACGACCCATCGTTTCAAGCAGTTCGCCCGCCGCCGGAGAAATCAGCACGGAAAAATCGGCGAGAGAAAGTTTATTTTTGCCAAGCGTTTCTCGCGCGATGCCGGAACTGGTGACGGCGGATTTTTTGACCAGCGCATCCAGTGGCAACGCATTAAATTCAGAGACAAAGCTCACGCTGCCAATTTAACAAATCCGCGCGCAAAGTCGAGGCGCGAGCAGACCGTCAATGAT
>CAYPTV010000300.1:1953-4510 GCA_964413505.1 uncultured Bifidobacteriaceae bacterium
TGCGGCGGCTTGACGTTGTTGGATTTGATGCGTTCCAGTTCCAGTGTTTCCATGGCGGAGGACTGGCGCTGGACTTCTTTTTTCAACCGCTCCAGCAGCTTGCCCTGCTCGATCACGACGCCGTTCAACTGCTCGACCTGGTGTTCGAGGTGCGCGAGGTTGGATTCCAGTTTTTCAATTTGCCGGGACATTTCATCTGGCATGAAAACATTTTGCCCGCGCATCGCCGGGAAGTCGAGGCGAGCTTGGCGTTGCGTTGCGAAGGAAATTTGGAAACAATTGGTTCAGAAATTATATGCCGCGCAAAACTCCAATCCAAAGGCCCGCCGCCAACGTGTTGATTCTCGGCGTCGGCTCGTTTGCGCACAGCATCGGACAAACGCTCGCTGACACTGGCGCAAATGTTTCGACGTATCTCACTCGCAATTACGGATACTTTTCGCCCACGCTCGTTGGTGAAGCTTTTTCGCGAGATGCGGTTCCGAGTCCGGTTCCGCTGGTTCGTGAAAAGAAAATTGATGTCGTCATTCCGCAGTCCATTGATTGGGCGTTGCAGCCGTGGGCGAAAGATTTAATCAAATCCGGCGTCGGAATTTTTTCTCCGACGGGCGAAGCAATGAGGATTGAGCGCGAACGCGATTTTGCGCGCGAGCTTTGTGCGCGATTCAAAATCCCGTTTCCGAAATCGTTCGTTGCATCGAACCGCATCGAGGCGGAGAAGATACTTGAAAAACATCCGCAGCCGTTCGTCATCAAGAATCCGCTCTGCTCGCCGACGAGTCCGATCCATACGATTTTGTGCGAGACCGTCGCCGACACGCGCGCGTGGCTGCGCAACGTAAATTATGCCGAGGGCGTTTTTCTTCAGGAATATCTTGGCCGCGCCGAGGCTGGCCACATCGTGCTCGTCAGTGGTGGCGAGATTCATTCGCTCGTAACGAACCAAGAATATAAATACGCCTTCAATGGCAACCAGGGCATCGTCGCCGGTGCGCCGCTGGGCGGACTGGTCGAACGCGACGAACATGATAAATACGGACTCGCACGTGAACTCATCCATCCGCTGAAACCATGGCTGCGCGCGGTGAATTACTACGGACCGCTGCAGGTGACCGCCATCAAGCGCGGCGGCCGCTGGCACGTCATCGAATACAACATCCGAATCGGCGTCACCTCCGGTCCGATGATTCTGCGGATGCTAAAAAATCCGGCGGAAATTGTTTTGGCGACGGCGCGGAACGCAAAACTGAAACCGGCGTTCAATGCTACATTAAACTTTGGCTGTTCACTTACGCTGGCGGGCTACGGTTATCCATTCACGCAGGTGCGCGGGCCGCAATTGCCACTGGAGGTGGACGGCAAATTCGATTGCGACGTCTGGTGGAACGAAGTTGCGCGCGGTGCCGACGGCAATTTGATTTCCACCGGCCATCGCATTGCGGATGTGATTGCGCTCGCGCCAAGCTTAAAAGCTGCGATTGCAAAAGCCTACGCAAACATCCGCAAACTCCGCGTCGTGGGCAGTTATTTCCGCACAGACGTGGGACAAAGTCTCTGGCCGCCGGGAACGGTTTGAAAATCTGTGTTCATCCACGTCCATCCGTGGTTAAATTTATTCGTCCGATGAAATTAGTTTCAGAAAATTATCCGCCGCGTCCGGCGTGGACTGAGATTGACCTCGGCAAGCTGCGCCGCAACCTCCAGATCATCCGCCGCGACCTGCCGCGCCGCGTGAAATTGCTCGCCGTGGTGAAGGACGAAGCTTATGGACATGGCGCGCTCGACGTGGCGCGCGTCGCGGTCGAGGAAGGCGCATGGGGATTCGGCCTGAGCACGCTCGAAGAGGCGATGAACTTGCGCGAAGGCGGCATCAAAGCACCGCTGCTGCTGCTCGGCGAACGGCAGGAAGCCGAACTTGAATGGTGCGTCGCGCATGATCTTACCGTTTGCGTGAATGAAATTCACAACGTCCGCGCGCTCGCAAAAATCGCGGCGAAGTTTGGCAAGCAAGTTCCGGTGCATTTGAAAATCCACACTGGCATGAGCCGTTACGGTGTGCGCTGGGACGAGGCGCCGCCGCTCATCGAAAAAATTGTCGCGGAAAAATCCCTGTCGCTCGAAGGCGTGATGACGCACTTCTCGCAATCCGACGAGACGGACAAGACTTTTGCCAATCTCCAGTTCGCGCGCTTCAACGAAGTGTTGCACGCGCTGGAACAGCGGAAGATTTCTGTGAAGCTGCGCCACAGCTGCAACAGCGGCGGCTTTCTCGATCTGCCGCACGCGCATCTCGACATGGTTCGACCGGGCATTTTGCTTTACGGCGTTTTTCCATCGCAGGTCTGCCGGAAGATTGAAGGCATCGAGCCGGTGATGTCTGTGAAGGCGAAGATCGCGGCGATCCAAAAATTAAAGCCCGGCGAAGTCGTCGGCTACGGCATGCGCTACACGGCGGCGAGCGAAAGGCGCATCGCCATCCTGCCAATTGGCTACGGCGACGGCTTTCCGCGCGTGCGCAACGAAGGCTGCGCGCTCATCCACGGCAAACGCGCGCCGC
>CAYPTV010000301.1:0-4491 GCA_964413505.1 uncultured Bifidobacteriaceae bacterium
AATGCGCAAGGAACAATGCGGCGGGGCGCATCGCGACGACGTGAAGACCTTTGTGGACGTGATTGACCTGGACGAGAAGCGGATTTAGCCCAAAAGACTTTCGCGGCGAACAGCGGTCAGGGCGGATTCCGTCAAAAATCAGGCGTGGGTTTGTTAATTCGCGGGGTTTTCCCGCAGCACCTCATCCAGAATTTTCAGCAACGACTCGACGGTGTATGGCTTGGGGATGAAATGCCGGATTGCGGTGTCAATGGCCTTGGTCGTGCCGTCGTTCATGTCCAAACCGCTTGATCCGATGACCCTGACTTTCGGATTGATAGCCTGAAGGGCGGCGATGGTGGCATGCCCATCCATGACCGGCATGGCCATGTCGGTGATGACAACGGCTATTTCGTTCCGGCGCGCGGTGTAAAGATTGACGGCCTCCACGCCGTTTTCGGCCAGCAGAACGCGGTAACCAAAGCGCTCCAGCATGTTTTTCGCAAATTTGCGGATGGGTTCCTCGTCGTCCACGACCAGCACCAGTTGGTTGCGGCCGCGTGGCATTGTTTGCGTGTCCACCGGCGCATTTTCAGCGGTGGCAGACTTGGCGTCGGCAGGGAGATAGACTTTGAAGATGCTGCCCTTGCCGGGTGTGCTGTAACAATGGATGAAGCCGCCGTGGCTTTTGACGATGGCCAGCGTGGTGGACAAGCCCAGACCGGTGCCCTTGCCCAATTCCTTGGTGGTGAAGAACGGTTCAAAAATGCGCTCCTGGTTTTCCAAGGGAATTCCCACCCCGGTGTCTTCCACGCTGATGACGACATAAGGACCGGGCCGGGCGTCCAGATTCACAGTGGCACTGGCGGCGTCGAGCATAACATTGTTCAGTCTGAGGGATAATTTGCCGCCTGTGGGCATGGCGTCGCGCGCGTTGACGCAAAGATTCAACAGCACCTGATGGATTTGCGTAGGGTCGCAGGAAACCGTCCAGATGTCGGGGGCGGATTCCAGTCTGAATTGCACGGATTTGGGGAAAGTCTCCCGGACAATCTGTTCGATTTCGCGGGCGATGTTCTTGACTTGGAGCAGGATGCGGTCGCCCTTGACCCCGCGGCCAAATGCCAGCACTTGTTTGACCAGGCCGGCACCGCGCCGGACGTTGGACTCCAGAATGTCCAGCATTTGCTGTCCCTCGTCATCGGAAACTTTCTCCTTCAAGACCTGAACCGAGAAGAGAAGCGGCGTCAGCACGTTGTTGAGGTCGTGCGCGATGCCGCCCGCGAGCGTGCCGATGCTTTCCATGCGCTGGGCGCGCAGGAACTGGGCCTCCAGCTTTTTCTTTTCGGTGACGTCGCTGAAAACGTGCAGCAGGTGCGGTTCGCCGTTCTGAATGAAATGGCTGAAATGGCTTTCAAGCCAGACCTCCCTGCCAAACGAGGTTGTGAAATGCAGCTCGCACAGGTGCGGCATTTTCGTGGCCAAAACCTCCTCCGCCACCTGAAGCATGCCGGATGCCTGCCAGGACGTGATCTTCCGGAAATTCTGTTCCAAAAGCCGGGACACCGCTCCGCCGAGCATTTTTGCGGCGGTTTCGTTCGCCAGCACACACTGGCCGGACATCTTGAAAACGGTTATCCCCACCGCCGCATCCTCGATGATGGCCCGGTTGAAGTTGAACGCTTCGTTCAACCGCTCCTCCGCTCGTTTGCGCTCGGTGATGTCCTCCTTGACCGCCACGAAATGGGCGATTTTCCCGGAGTCGTCCAGAATGGATGCAATGGAAGCTGCTTCCCAGAACAGCTCCCCGTTTTTCCTGCGGTTGTGAAATTCCCCCCGCCACACCGCGCCGGAAATGATGGTCTGCCACATGCGCTGGTATCCCTCGGCCGACATCTCCCCCGATTTCAAAACGCGTGGATTTTTGCCGATAACCTCCCCGGATGAATACCCCGTCACCTCCGTGAACTTGGGGTTGACGTATTCGATGTTGCCATCCCGGTCGGTGATGACGATGGAAGCCGGGCTGTGCTCGACGGCGCTGGACAACTGGCGCAACTGTTCCTCCGTCTGCTTGCGCCGGGTGATGTCGCGGGAAACGCCCATGACGCCGATGATTTTTCCGGTGCCATCGAACAATGGCAACTTCGTGCTGGACGCCCATGTGACACGCCCGTCCCTCCACACTTCCCGCTCCTCCTTGTCAATCATCGGATCGCCGGTGCTGATGATTTTCTGCTCGTCCTCAAACGCAGGCCGGGCGTGCGCCTCGTCGAAGAAGTCAAAATCTGTTTTCCCCACCATCGCATCCGGGGATTCCAAGCCGAATTGGCGGGCTTGTGACTTGCTGGCTTTGATGAAGCGGGATTGGGTGTCCTTGAAATAAATTTTGTCCGGCAACTTGGCCAGCAGCGTCTGCCACAATTCCCGCTCGCGGTTCAACTCGGCTTCCACCTGCCTGCGATCGGTGATGTCCTCCGAAATGCCCAGGAGATAGACCACCTGCCCGGCATTGTCGAACACCGGAATTTTCTTGGTGTGCAGGATGCGCGCCCCCCGATTGCGGGTTTGCACGGCCTCTTCCGGAATGTCCACAACCTTCTTTCCCGCCAGAACCTTCCGGTCATTGTCCGTAAAACAGTCGGCCAGTTCCTTCTGGAAAAGGTCGTAATCGGTCTTCCCGGCCAGCTCCGCCAGTGAATATCCCAGCAGCTCCTGTCCCGCCTGATTGAATTTCAAGAACCGCAGATCCTTCGCGTCCTTGACAAAAATCATGTGCGGAATATTTTCGATGACGGTGTTCAGGAACGCTTCGCTGTCGCGCAGCGTCTGCTCCGTCCGTTTTCGTTGGGTGATGTCGTTGACGATGTGAACCGCGCCGGAATACTTGCCAGCGTCATCAAGAATGGGATCCACAACGATTTCACACCAGCTCTCCCCAATCTGCAATTCCATCACCTCGCGCTGACAACTTTCGCGAGACCGGACAAAAGGGCAGTCCGGAACCGGTTCCGTCGTGCCATGCACAATTTCCCAGCACGGCCTGCCCACCATTTCGGAAGACGGACGATGGAAATAATTCTCCGCCGACTTGTTTGTGCGCAATATCCGGTGATCCTTGTCCAGAACCCAGATGGCGTCTTTCGTGGCGTCAAAAGTGGCCTGCCACTCCCGCGCCACCCGCGCCGTCTCCTCGCCCACCCGCTTGTGTTCAGTGACGTCTTGAACAGCCGCGTGAATGCCGATAACAACGCCATCTTCCCTTTTCAGCAGCCGGTCTTTGATCAACACCGGAAAAGTTGAGCCGTCTTTTCGCCGGAACGTCCGCTCGAAACCTTGTGCCGGCGGCGGCTCTCCGCCCAGCTTCGCCAGCGCGGCCCGGCGGGACAAATCCGGATCCGCTGAAATCTTCCAGACAAATTGCCCCACCAGTTCCGCGGCGGTGTATCCCAGCATTTTCAACTCGGTGTCATTGATGCGAACCAGACGTCCCTCGGCATCAATTTCATGAAATCCAACGGGGGCGTTGTCGAACAAGTCCTTGAATTCCTCACGGCCCTGCCGCAAAACATCTTCCGTCCCCTTGCGCCCGGTGACGTCCCGGGCAATGCTCAACACCCCGATCACCCGGCCGTTCTCGACCTGTTGCGTGCCGAGAAATTCCAGCACCGCCGGCTGCCCCGTCCGGGTGCGGATGCGCAGTTGAGATGTCCTCATCGTTTCGCCAGCCAGCGTCCGTTGAAAAATGTCCCTGGCCAGAGCCAAGTCGTCCGGATAGACCAGCGGGACAAACGGCTGACCAATCAATTCGTCACGTTTCCAGCCCACGAGAGCTTCGCAGGCGGAGTTCGTTGATGTTATCCTGCCCTCGCTGGAAACGGTGAAGATGGCGTCGCGCGCATTTTCCACGAGACTGCGGTAACGCTCCTCGCTTTCGCGCGAGGCCACGACCGCCCGCTTAAGCCGCCAGATCAGAAACGCCATCACCCAAAACACGAAAACGCCCATCACACGGCTGACGAGGTCCAGACCCCGATCAATGCCCGGCGGAGATAGAAAGAAACCGGCCAGTGTCAGCACCGAGAAAACGGCGGCCAGCAGAAAAGATGAAGACCTGCCGCCGGCATAAAACGAGAGGAGCAGCGGAACGCAATACCAAACCCAGCCGGCTATCCCCAGCGATGTATTCAAATCCATGGCACACCCCCCAACGGCCATGAGGGAAATGAGCGCCATAACGACCATCCGGTGTCGTGCAGGGTTCATAATTGCCATACTATCGCCAAGTCCAGAACAGTCGGCGAATCCAACTCCAATCCCTTCCGGTGACAAAAAATGCTAATCCATTCCTTTAGCAATGTCAACGCGCATCTTGTTTCAGCCTTTGTTTTAGGGTGTTTCCGGGTGAATACGTTTCATCATTTTCACCCCGAACGCACCACTCTGGAGCGGTTCGCCGCCGATGAGTTCAACCGGCTCGTAATTCCGCCGGACCCATTGCATCACGTCCCA
>CAYPTV010000302.1:0-4462 GCA_964413505.1 uncultured Bifidobacteriaceae bacterium
AATTAAGCCCGGGCGTTTTGAAGATCAACGGCCCGTTCCTCTACGTCGTCATGCCGATGCGGTTGAGTTGAATACAGAAAAGTGAAAGGCAAAAAATGAACAAAGAAAGTTGGATATGCGACAGTTGTGAAGAGACGATACTTCAAGCGAAGGACGGGTATGTCGAATGGTTAATTGCGAGAGTTGGAGAAAAGCACGTTGGCCGTGGCCTGCGGCTTGTGCATCATAAGCCAGCCAGTCCGCGCGCTCCCAATGGCTCGTGCTATCACGACGAGAATTACGAGTTCAGGCAAGACAAAGCGATTTACCAAAGCGGATCGCTAGAAAGTTTTCTCAAGGCCGACGGACTTATGAAGCTCTTGTCCCTGCTTTCACAGGGTGCGTTGCCGAAAGAAGAAGTGATTGAAATGATAAAACGCTTGCATATTCCCGGCTACGAACAGGCGCGTTTGCATATACCTCGCGCCATTTCTGAAGGAGTATTTGAGCCGAATTTGCCAGAAGGATTTTACTGGCAGAGCAATATCCAAGCGGTTCTTAAGTTTGCGGCAGAAGAGCAAACGGTTAATTCCTAAAAGTAGGAAAGCTTCAAAATCACATTTGCTCCACGGTTTCAATTCCGAGAACGTCGAGAACTTGTTTCAAAACGCGCGCCGTCAAAAAGCTTGACCAATCACCGCCGTTGTGGGAAATTCCCACCATGATAATTGCCGACGAAAAAAAACGAGTCCGACTTCCCGCCGCTCATCCGCGTGACGTTTATCACCCGGAAACACTGACGCGCGATTTAATTGTCCTGCGCCGCGTCGAGCCGCCAAAACCAAAAATAAAAAAGCGCATGACGGCGGCGGAAATCGGGCGGGCGATTCAGAACAGCCGGATCAAATTCAACGTCAGCTACGACGAGTTGCGCAAACTCACGCGCGAGCCATGACGCTGTTTGATTCGTCGGTCATCATTGACGCGCGCGACAAAAATTCGCCATGGCACGCCTGGGCGGTCGAGCAGATAAAACAATTCGGCTCGACGGAAGGCGCGGGCGTCAACGTCGTCGCGCTGGCCGAAGTGAGCGTGCGCGTCGAAAATCCCGAAACGGTCGCTGCATTATTGCGCGGCTGGGGAATGGAACTGCTGCCGCTGCCCGTTTCCGCCGCCGCGCCCGCAGCGAGAGCCTATGCGCGGCATCGCGCGCGCCGGGAAAAAACACATCCGGCAATTTCCAAAATTCCACAGCCGGATTTTTTCATCGGCGCACACGCGGAAGCGGAAGAAATGAAACTGGTCACGCGCGATCCCGACCGGATCAAAAATTATTTTCCATCGGTTAAATTGATTGTTCCGAAATAAAATCCGAAACAATTCCAAGAACGAAATGGTTGGCGGACTTAAAATTGTCCAAGTGAAGCCGGGACACGAGGCGGAGCTTGAGCGGCTCTTCGCCGGATTACGCGCGGAAATGCGGGCGCACGAGCCGGGCTGCCTGCTTTACTCGCTGCTCAAATCGCGCGCGAAGCCGGGCGCATACATCGTGCATGAACAGTATCGCGACCAGGCGGCGCTGGACTTCCATCAAAAATCGGCGCACGGAGCCAGATATTTTCCGCAGATGCGCGCGATCATCGAAAAGATTGAAGTCGAGTATTTCGACGGAGTGGTGGATTAGCCGGGTCACATCTGCCCGACGGTTTCAATTCCGGGAACGTCGAGACATTGCTTCAAAACGCCCGCTGTCAGATCGCAAAGCGCCTTCCGCCTTGAGCAACGGACAAATTTCCGTTAGTTTTTCGCCGTGATTTACGACGCGTCATTGGACGGGTTGCTGCAAAGAGTCTGGGATGGCAAACGCATTTCCCAGGCGGATGCGCTGCGGCTTTATCATCTGCCGCTCGAAGAACTCGGCGCGCTCGCGGACCGGCGGCGGCAATTGGCCAAGGCAAAAGATTTCAACGGTCGCGGCAACGACATCGTCACTTACAACGTGGATCGCAACGTGAATTACACCAATGTTTGCAATGTGTATTGCAAGTTCTGCGCGTTTTACCGCGTGGAGAAGGACGACGATTCCTACGTCATTTCGTTTGACGAGATGGACAAAAAAATCGAGGAGACCATCGCGCTCGGCGGCACGCAAATGCTGATGCAGGGCGGACATCATCCCAAGCTCACGAAGCAGTGGTATCTCGATTTGCTCACACACGTAAAAAATAAATTCCCGAATTTCAACATCCACGGCTTCAGTCCGAGCGAGTTCGTCCATTTCTGCGAAGTGTTCAACGAGCCGCTGGAAAAAATCATCGGCGATTTCAAGGCGGCGGGCCTGGGCTCGATTCCCGGTGGCGGCGGGGAAATTCTCGTGGACCACGTGCGGCAACGCATCGCGCCGCTCAAGGCGATGAGCAGCGACTGGCTGGAAGTGATGGACGTGGCGCACCGGCTCGGTTTGTATTCGAGCGCGACGATGATGTTCGGGCATGTCGAAACGATTGAGGACCGTATCGAACATCTGGAGCGGCTGCGCGCGCAGCAGGAAATTTCCTTGAAGCGCGTGTCGGAATTTAACGGCACCGGTATCAAGCCTGGACATTTCACCGCCTTTATCGCGTGGACGTTTCAGGCCGAGCACACGAAATTGAAAGCGCCGACCGTCGGCGCGCATGAATATTTGCGGACGCAGGCGTTGGCGCGCATTTACCTCGATAATTTCCAGAACATCCAAAGCTCCTGGGTCACGCAGGGCTTGGAAATCGGCCAGGTCGCGTTGAAATACGGCGCGAACGATTTCGGCAGCATCATGATCGAGGAAAACGTCGTGTCACAGGCCGGCACGACCTTCCGCATGACCGTGCCGGACATGCACCGGCTCATCAAGGAACTCGGCTACGAACCGCATCAGCGCGACAACTGGTATCGGCTGGTGAATTGAATTCTCAGAATGTTAAGCTGGCTTTGAGATCAGTGCCGGCGTCCAAACGCCACCAGACACACAGTTGCGATCAATGCCGCCAAAGCCAGAGGCGAAGGTTCGGGTGTCGGAGTAATTGTCGCGTTGACGACGACATTATCAATCCTGTCTGAGCCGGATGACCCGACATTGCCGCCGCCGATGGCCCCGCCCGCAGTCGCGCTGTCGTCCACTATGCGAAAATAAATGGTGCTGACCTTATCAAGGGCCGTAATCAATGAAAAATCGTCGCTGAACTGGGTTGCATGATTTGGACTGGAACCGGACCAGGAAACTCCAGCGGGGAGTCCGTAATCAGATCCAAATTTTGTGAAAGACAGGCCGTTGCAACTGTAGGCGATGTAAAATTCTTTCGGGCCGGTGGAACTTCCAGTTTGATCGTAGGACACCTTGAAATCATTGTAGGAATTATCAATCAAATCCAAGCTCACGGAAAATTGATAATAATCACCCGGTGCCCAGGCAGTGGAGCTTAATGAGTCAAGCGAACCGTTTCCTAACGGGGTTGAGTAGGTTGCAGAACCGGCGTGCAGGCCAGATACCGCTGCGGTTCCCGCGTCCAATCCCAGTTCGGCATAAAAATTAGTGGTCGCGGTGTTTGGGCCGGGCGTATAAGAAGCCAGGCTGCAGCTTTCAAAAGTCCAGTCAGCGAGCGTGCTCGCATTTGAGGTTTCAGCAGTTCCAATCGCGAAAAGCGCGCCCAAAAACAAAACAATTGATTTTTTCATACATTCGTTCCTTTCGTGAATCCTGCCCTTTCAATCAATAAACAGGGCAAGTCAGAATGATACGCCGAACGGCTGAAGTATCAACAAAAAAGATAAGCGGAACGCCTAAGTGAGAATCTTAGTATAAGAATGATTAATAATTTGAATAATTACATCTGTTGAACGGTTTCCATGCCCAGTGTTTCCATGCCCAGCTTCAAGACGCGTGCCGCCAGATTGCACAACGCCAGCCGGGAATCGCGCGTAGCGGCATCGTCGGCCTTCAGCACGGGGCAATTTTCAAAGAAGCGCGAGAAGTGAACCGCCAGTTCAAACAGATAATTGCACAGATAATTCGGGCGATATTCTTCGGCGACGGCTTCCAGCGTGATGCCAAAATTTAACAGATGTTTGGCGAGCGCAATTTCTTCCGGCGCGGCCAAGACAATTGCGGACTGTGGATTGCGGATTGCGGATTCAGCTTCTGATTTGCGAAAAATGCTTTTGATCCGCGCATAGGCATATTGCAGATACGGCGCGGTGTTGCCTTGTAGCGCCAGCATTTTGTCCCAACTGAAAATATAATCGCTCTGGCGGTTCGGCAGCAGGTCGGCGTATTTTACCGCGCCCAGGCCGATGACGCGGGCGATTTCCTTGCGCTGCGCTTCGGGCAGTTCCTGGCTTTTTTCGGAAGCAATCTTGAACGCGCGTTCTTCCGCTTCGTCCAGCAAGTCTCCGAGCTTCACGGTGTCGCCGGAGCGCGTCTTGAACGGCTTGCCGTCGTCGCCCATGA